>JBGXMX010000198.1:0-7477 GCA_041809245.1 Glaesserella sp. | reverse complement strand
TTTCAATGACGGTGCCTTTATTAAAGGTAATAAACAGATGATTTAACTCGATCATTATTTGCCTCGTTTTGCGAATTGATGCTTAAATTTAGGTACGACGAGGACACCGACAACAAGTAATGCGGTGATTAAATTCAGATCTTGCGGACCAAAGCCAATACCGTTTAAGGTTTCATTGTTTAAGGCGATAGCAATAAAAAAGCGATAGAGAATCGAGCCGATAATCACCGCAAAAGTCAGCCAAATAATTCGTTTTGCCGAGAAAATGGCTTCGCCGATAATGACCGCCGCTAAACCGATGACGATAGTCCCCACACCGATAGAAATATCGAAGCCGCCGTTACTTTGTACATATAAAGCACCGGCAAGTGCAATAAGCCCGTTTGAAATTGCCATGCCGAGTAAGGTCATTTTATTAATCGCAATACCTTGAGCTTTTGCCATGCGCGGATTTGTCCCTGTGGCGCGAACGGCTAAACCGACCTGCGTGGCAAAGAAGAGATCAAACAGTAATTTGGCGATGATGACTACAAAAACGGCAATCAGTAAACGCACAATCGCTAATTGAACGTCATCTTGTGCCGTAATACTGTCATAAACGGTCGGATCGCCCAGCAAAGAGACATTCGGCTTGCCCATAATGCGTAAGTTAATCGAATAGAGAGCGATCATCATCAAAATACTGGCGAGCAGTTTTTCGATTTTAAAACCGATATGCAGACTGGCAGTAATCATGCCGGCTACTGCACCGGCAAACATTCCAAGCAAGGTAGCAAGCCACGGATCAACGCTATTTAAAATGCACAGTACGCAAACACCGCCGCCAAGCGGGAAACTGCCGTCTGCGGTTAAGTCGGGGAAATCAAGGATTTTGTAAGAAATCAGCACGCCTAAAGCCACTAAGGCATAAATCAGCCCCAGCTCTAAAGCGCCAATCCAAGTAATGTGAGTAAAAATTTCACTTAAAAAGAGTAACAAAGCATCCATCAAAATACTATTTTACTAGTACAACAATGTCGCAGATTGTACCTTATTTATTGTAAAAAAGCAGTGAAAATTGAGTGGATTTGTAAATTTTTTTCACGCAAACCTTTGCGTTTCAATAGCTTGCCGACAAAGCAAAAAAGAATAGGTAGAATAGCGTCATTCGTTATTTATAAGGGTATAACAATATGAATGGTATTGAAATTTTAGGTTATGTTGCCATGGTTTTAGTGGCGGGGTCTTTCTTATTAAAAGATGTGATTAAATTACGCCTCGTTAACGCATTAGGTGCAGTCTGTTTTGTGATTTACGGCGTGCTGATTGACTCTTTTCCCGTTACAGGTCTTAATATCTTTGTGGTATGCGTAAACGGTTATTACATTCTCAAAGGACGACAAGCGGCAAAATCCTAATTATTTTTGCCGGCTAAAATAATCGACAATCATCTCGCAGGCAATACGCACTTTTTCCGATTGAATTCGCTGTAAAGTCACTAAATACAGTGGCACCGAAGGCAGAGTCCAATCGGGAAAAAGTTGCACTAACTCACCGCTTCTTAAACTCTGTTCCACCTCAATATCAGGCTGAATCGACACCCCTAGCCGATTTAACGTCAGCTTTCTGCTCGCATATAAACTGTTACAACTGATACGATAATCGGGCGAAATAGTTACTTGTTCCGTTTGATTGTTTAATACTAATGAAGAATAGCGTTCATTGGAAAAGCTGATCCAATCCAGCCGGGCAAGAGCTTTGGGATCTTGCGGCATACCTTTTGTTGCCAAATAGTCACGATGTGCGACAATACACAGCCGAAAATCATACAGATGGCGGGCAATCATATTATCTTTTAATACCCCCTGTCCTGCCCGCAGGGCAATATCCATACGCTGTTCTTCTAGATCAACCAATTCGTCGGCAAAATACAGTTTGAGATGAAAATCAGGATGGGCATCCAACACCGATTTAAACGAATTTACCAGTAAGCTATCCATTAAGCCTGAAGCACAAGCAATATGCAGTTCTCCCGTCGGCTGAGAGCGTAATACATCGACACTTTTAAGCGCCTCTTCGGCATGTTTAACCATCAAAGCCGCATGCTGATAAAAAGCTTCCCCGGCTTCAGTTAAAGAAAGTTTGCGAGTTGTACGATTTAACAGTTTGATTTGTAAGCCTGTTTCTAATTTCTGAATGGATTGGGTGACAGCGGAAGGTGTCATGGTTAATTGTTCGGCAGCAGCTTGCATAGAGCCGAGTTCAACCACTGTCACAAAGATAGACATAGCCCGATAATCGTACATAAATACCCCTTTGTTAAGTTTTTCTTAATAGTTTATTAAGTAAATCGGCAATTATCAAATAGTTATTCGTCTCTATAATGCCAGCCTTTCATTTCAACAACACATCAAGGAAAGCAAAATGAATCAAACATTAGAAAAATTAAGCCCAGTGGCATTTTTATTGGCACGCGTTGTGGTCGGCTATATGTTTTTATTACACGGAACAGCAAAATTCTTTGAATTTCCGGTATCAATGACAGGCGGTAACGGCGGCGTAGAAATTTTCTCTCTTTACGGCTTTGCGGCAATTTTAGAAATTGTAGGCGGCATTTTAATCGCATTAGGCTTATTCACCCGCCCGACGGCATTTTTACTGTCAGGTCAAATGGCATACGCTTATTTCGGCGTACACGCTACCGCAGAAACCTTATTTCAACCGATGTTAAATAAAGGCGAATTAGCGGCAATGTATTCACTCTTCTTCTTAGTGTTAGTGTTTACAGGGGCGGGCAAATTGTCTTTAGATCAAAAGTTATTCGGTAAAAACTAATCCACCTTTCTTCGACAAGCGGTGCGATTTTGCAAATTTTTTGCAGGATTGTACCGCTTGTTATGATGACTAACCTAAAAAAATCTCTGCAACTTCCTGCCAGTTATTTACCCGTCTGAATCCTTCGACTGCAACATTGTGCGGTGAGGTAAATAAAATTCCTTCGCCTCGAAATTTACTGAAATGGTGAACATTATCATCAATTAAATAATCGGCGTTGATAATTGTTTTATGTCCACAAAATACAATATTCATCGGATCAATAAACGGGAAATGTTGTTGCAGCCAATTAAATTTGGCATTAAACGATAAGGGAAATTCCATAGCGGCGGTCGTAATAAAAATTTCGTGCTGATTTACCATCTGAGCTAAGACGCTTTGGCTGTGCGGCATAACGGGCAAATCAGCAAAAAAATCGGATTCCCTAATCATGGCTTTAATATCTTGAATTAATTCCGGTAAAAGGTATTCGATTTTGGTATTGTACAAATCGGCAAGCGTTAACTGTTTATCGAAACGGCTGTTTAAGGAGGTTATAAATTTTGCGTTAAAGTCGGCAATAACCTCGTCCATATCTACTGCAATTCTCGCCATAGTATGCTCCTATGAAAAATAACGGAGATTTGATTATAGCCATTTCATAAGAAATGAAACAAGAATAGTAGGATTTTTTCGTCATTTTACATTTGTAAATTTTTAAGGAAATCTCACCGCTTGTTTTATTTTTGCGATCTCGCTCGAAAAAATCATATCGCCACATTGCGTTTTCTCTTGGTTTCTTTACTCTAATGGAGAAAAGGAGAGATTATGAATAATCACATTCAACTTTATACATCCGCAGACGGCAAAATCTCGTTACAGGTTTCATTGGATAATGAAACGGTGTGGCTTACACAGGCTCAAATGGCAAGCTTATTTGGAGTTAAAGTGCAGAACATTACAATGCATCTGAAAAATGTTTATGTTGAACAAGAACTTGATGAAAATTCAACTTGTAAGGATTTCTTACACGTTCAAACTGAAGGTGAAAGAACGGTTTCTCGTAAACGAAAGCACTACAACCTTGATGCGATTATTTCTGTTGGCTATCGAATTAGCTCTAAGCGAGCAACACAATTTCGCCAATGGGCAACTCAAACCTTGAAACAGTTTTTGGTGCAGGGTTATGCGATTAACCAAAAACGCTTACAGGAAAAAGGTGTGGAGTTTAGCCAAGCGGTGGCGTTGTTAAGTCAAACGCTCACCAATCAAGCCTTGATTAGTAATGAAGGCAAGGCGGTTATTGGAGTGGTGCAGGATTATGCGAGAACGTGGAGCTTGTTGCAGGCGTATGATGAGCAAAATCTGGCGGCAATTTCAGTGCAACAACCCGAAATGAAACCTCTGGTGTTTGAAGATGTTTTAACCGCCATTTCGCAATTAAAGCAAGAGTTAATTGCCAAAGGCGAAGCGACGGAGTTATTCGGGCAACTACGAAGTGACGGTTTAGCCTCAGCGATTGCCACTATTGAACAGGGCTTTGGCGGTGAGCTGTTTTATCCGAACATTGCCAGTCGTGCGGCTCATTTGTTATATTTTGTGATCAAAAACCATCCGCTTGCAGACGGCAATAAACGCACGGGATCGTTCCTGTTTTTATGGTATTTACATCAAAATCAAGCTTTGCTTGCTAAACCCGTCAATGAATTGATTAATGATAATACGCTTGTTGCCCTCGCTTTATTGGTTGCAGAGAGTTTACCTGAACAGAAAGAATTGATGATACGTTTGGCGGAGCATTTTATTTTGTTGAAAGAGTCATGTGCGGCTTGAGTTTCTTGCAAATTTTTAAGGAAATCTCACCGCTTGTAATGTTTTTATAGTATCCTTTCGCCTGTTTTTTTATTCGCAAAGAGGCAATCTTTTGAGCAAACGTCGCTTAACCCAAAACCAACAACGTCGGATTCAAACCAACCATCACAAAAAGATCAACAAAGCTGAATTTGAATGGCAAGATGAAATGCTAGGGGAGGCTCAGCAGGGTCTTGTGGTTACCCGCCACGCTAAACACGCCGATGTGGAAACCGCAAGCGGTGAGATTTTCCGTTGTAATTTACGCCGAACACTAAAAAATGTAGTGGTGGGCGATGTGGTGTCGTGGCGTTTGGGGAACGAGCAACTGCAAGGAATTAGCGGTGTGATTGAGGTTGTTCACCCACGCCAAAATGAGCTAACCCGCCCTGATTATTATGACGGCATTAAAGTGATGGCGTCAAATATCGATCAAATTATCATTGTATCCGCCGTATTGCCCCAGCTCTCGCTGAACATTATCGACCGCTATTTAGTGATCTGTGAAAATGCCAACATTCCAGCCTTAATTGTGTTGAATAAAATTGATTTATTGAGTGAACAAGAGCGAAAAGAAGTGCAACAACAGCTGGCGATCTATGAAAAGATTGGCTACCGGATACTCTGTTTATCCGCAGACACAGGCGAGAATATGCAGGCGTTACACGCTTATTTAGCAAAAGGTACATCTATTTTCGTCGGGCAGTCAGGTGTTGGAAAATCAAGCCTAATCAACCAGTTATTACCCGATGTGAATGCACAAACGCGGGCGGTCAGCGATATTTCAGGTTTAGGGCAACATACCACAACGGCTTCACGTTTATACCACTTATCTCAAGGCGGCAATTTGATCGACTCGCCGGGGATTCGTGAATTTGGCTTATGGCATTTAGAAGCCGAGCAGATTACACAAGGTTATCGGGAGTTTGCTTCGGTATTAGGTACTTGTAAATTCCGTGATTGTAAACATAAAGATGACCCGGGCTGTGCATTAAAAGAAGCGGTAGAGCAGGGGAAAATCTCCCCGATACGTTTCGATAACTATCATCGCCTCTTAGAAAGCCGCCAAGAAAGCAAAAGTCAGCGGCATTTTAGAAAAGAGTTATAACGCCTTGAGAACTCTTATGATGTTTTACTGGCCGGATATTGGTTTTTCTGCGATGAGTAAAACTCTTGATGAGGTATATTTAAAAAGAACCGGCGGTATTCATTGACCCACATCGCCGTAGCGCCGCAAACGGCAACGGGCATGACGACAAAATTAATAAAAGGAATGAGGGTAAACAGGCTGACTAATGAGCCAAAGGTGAAGTTCATCGTGCGTTGCTGCGCTAAAGCATTGCGCATGCGTTGAAACAGGATTTTGTGATTATCAAACGGATAATCGCAATACTGAATGGCGATCAGCCACGCACCAAAAATAAAGGCTATGACGGGAACAACCGTCTGCCCCAGCACCGGAATAAAACCTAACAAAAAGAGTGCCACAAGACGCGGTATGCTATACCACATTTTCTGCCATTCCCGTTTAAACATTCTTGGGAGATCACGGAACATATCTGCAAAACTTGCCTCATTTAATGTTTGCCCTGTAAGCTGTTGCTCTACTTTTTCTGATAACAGTGCATTAAAGGGGGCGGCAATAAAATTGGCGAGAGTGGTAAATGCAAAATAAAACAGCACTAACATCATCAAAAAGACCAGCGGAATTAAGATAACGCTCAGCCACTCAAGCCATGTCGGAAGTAACATATCAAACCAAGTTCCCACATGGGTAAAGAAGACCCAAATCAATCCCACCATTAAAATAATATTGATCAAAACAGGCAATAACACAAACGGCAGTAGTTTGCGCTGTAATAACAGTTGCCAGCCATAAATAAAATAGTGAAAACCTAAACCGATTTGCTGTGTAGGAGAGGAGAAGGGCGAAGACATAATCCACCTTAAAGATCAAAATTTGAAAAGAAATATGTTAAGCTATACGGCAACTTTTCGTAAAGTGCTGATGATTAATTTTATTGAATATTTGAGCTCAAGAGGACAACATGGAAACTCATATTCTTTTCTTTATTTTAGCTGCGGTACTCATTGCTATTTTAGTCGGATACAGCGTATGGTCTGCCCGTCGTGAGAAATCGCGTATTTTTTCAAATACGTTTTCGACCCGCCCGCCTTCAACGCCTATTCAGAGCGATACGCTGAGTAATGTTCCGCGCAGCTTGAATCCTCAAGGGGCCAGCCCGTCGGCACAAACCGTCAGTGAAAAAAGTGCGGAATTTGTGCCGGCTCAACAACAGGCGGAAGTAGAGCAAACGGTTCGTCAAATAAGAATCAGCCTGCCGGAAACCGAACAATCGCAGCCGGCGGTGGAGCCGAATCAAGCCGTGTTGCGTCCGTTTGTAGAAACAATGAGTAATGCGGAGCCTGAGCTGGCCATCCAAATTCAAATCAATGAACCTAACCCTGAGATTGTTTCCGTGGAAGAAAAGCCTTCTTCCGACGCTGCGGCTCAGCAGATGGTTACGCTTTATGTCGTTGCTCCGGAGCATCAGCTGTTTAGAGGCGATGTGGTCGTACAAAATCTTGAAGCGCTTGGCTTCCAATTCGGCGAATATCAAATTTTCCACCGTCATATCGACAATACGACCAGCCCGATTCTTTTTAGCGTGGCGAATATGATGCAACCGGGCGTCTTTGATTTAGCGAAATTGGATCAGTTTACAACGGTCGGATTAGTGTTCTTTATGCAGCTTCCTTCTGTCGGTAACGATTTGGTGAATTTACGCTTAATGATTCGTACCGTAGAAAGTTTTGCCCAAGCTATCGGCGG
>JBGXMX010000197.1:0-2767 GCA_041809245.1 Glaesserella sp. | reverse complement strand
AATATTCGCCGTCGTGCCGAACAAGATGTGGAAAAAGCCCACAAATTCGCCTTAGAAAAATTCTCTAAAGAAATGCTGACTGTTGTCGATAACCTAGAGCGTGGATTACAGGCACTTGAAGGGGTTGATGAAAGCGTAAAATCAGGGGTGGAATTAACCCATAAAGGCTTGGTTTCAACCTTAAATAACTTTGGTATTGAAGCGGTAGGCGTGGTGGGTGAAGCATTTAACCCAGAACTACACCAAGCGATTTCAATGCAACCAGCCGACGGAATTGAAAGCAACCACATTAGTGTTGTTTTACAAAAAGGTTACACCCTACACGGACGTGTTATCCGTCCGGCGATGGTGATGGTCGCCAGTTAATTTCTCGTTTTTCGACAGCGATCACAAAATTAGCCCTAAACCGCCTTTTGCATTGTGTTAATCTGAACATAACATCAATAGCTAAAAGGAAAAAAGATGGAAACTGCCATGATTCGATTTGATAAACTTCGCTTTGTAAAAAAGCTACAAGAAGCTAATCAACCACCTGAGGTTGCAGAGGCGTTTGCAACAGCATTAGATGAAGCACTTGAGCAAAGTCAAGGTGGATTAGTCAATAAGTCAGATTTAAAAGAGAGTGTTAACGAACTAAAATCTGAATTAAAGCAAGAAATCGCTCAGCTTGAAGTACGTTTGACTACATCAATGTATAAAATGGCTGGATTTATGTTTGCAGGTCTTGGTGTATTAATGGGGCTAATGCGATTTATCAACTAACCAAAGAAAAACACAATCCCTTATTTGTTTAGCAAGTAAGGGATTTTCACCTTAAATAAACCTATGTCATTACAATTTAATTCTGTTGCTCTACTACTTGTTGCACTTATCTTGCTTGGTATTTTCAGCCAAAATAGTGCCGTGACCATTTCCGCCACCGTCTTATTGATTATGCAACAAACATTATTGGCAAAATATGTGCCTTATCTCGATCAATATGGTATCAAAATCGGCATTATCATTCTAACGATCGGCGTGCTTGCCCCACTTGTATCAGGACGAATTGCTTTTCCTGAAATCGCCCAACTACTTAATTGGAAGATGATTGTCGCAATCGTAGCCGGTATCATCGTTGCATGGCTCGGTGGGCGTGGTGTCAATCTCATGGGCAACCAACCTGTACTCGTCACAGGATTATTAATCGGTACTATTATCGGCGTCGCCTTCTTAAAAGGTGTACCTGTTGGTCCGTTAATTGCAGCAGGGATATTATCGCTGGTTGTAGGAAAATCATAATTTAACATTGAAATATGCAAAAAAACCATAAAAACCAACCACTTACGTCAGAACAAAAAAACTTACTTAACCAACTGCAAGACACCACTTTAATTGATGCTCGCCGTTTAGCCGGGCGTATTCGTGGGTTGGCGAATATCAAAAACGAAAATGCCAAACAAGCCGTTATTGCAGAAATTGAAGCGGATCTGACCGCTTGTAAAAGCCGTTATTTCACGCGTAAGCAGCAAGCCGAACAACTGAAAATTGAGTATCCTGATCTGCCGGTTTCCGCTCGCCGTGAAGAAATTTTAAAACTGATTGCCGAACATCAAGTAGTAGTGATTGCAGGGGAAACGGGGTCAGGTAAAACCACGCAGTTGCCGAAAATGTGTTTGGAACTTGGACGTGGGGTGAAAGGGTTAATCGGGCATACGCAACCTAGACGTATTGCGGCTCGCTCGGTAGCGACACGCATTGCCGAAGAGTTGAAATCGGAACTCGGTTCGACTATCGGTTATAAAGTCCGCTTTAACGATCAAGTCAGTGATAACACCCTCGTCAAATTGATGACAGACGGTATTCTGCTTGCCGAAATTCAAAACGACCGCTATCTCAATCAATACGATACGCTGATTATTGATGAAGCCCACGAACGCTCGCTCAACAACGATTTTATTCTCGGTTATCTCAAACAAATTTTGGCAAAACGCCCTGATTTGAAAGTGATCATCACCTCAGCAACCATTGATGTGGAACGCTTTTCCAAACATTTCAACAACGCACCGATCATCGAAGTGTCAGGCAGAACTTATCCTGTGGAAGTGCGTTATCGTCCGATTGTTGAGGAAGAGGATCAAGACCAACTACAAGGCATTCTCAATGCAGTGGACGAACTGCAAGCGGAAGGTCGGGGCGATATTTTGATTTTTATGAACGGTGAGCGAGAAATTCGTGATACCGCCGAAGCCTTGCAAAAGCAAGGACTTCGTCATACGGAAATTTTGCCGTTATATGCCCGCTTATCAGCCGCAGAACAGCAACGCATTTTTAATCCAAGCAACCTGAACCGCATTATTCTAGCGACCAACGTGGCGGAAACCTCGCTGACAATCCCGAATATTAAGTATGTGATAGATACAGGAACGGCTCGCATTTCCCGTTATAGCTATCGCACCAAAGTTCAGCGTTTACCGATTGAACCGATTTCTCAAGCGTCCGCCAACCAGCGTAAAGGGCGTTGCGGACGTATTTCGGAAGGGATATGTATCCGCTTGTATTCGGAAGAGGATTTTAACGCCCGTCCGCAGTTTACTGATCCTGAAATTTTGCGGACAAATCTCGCTTCGGTAATTTTGCAGATGACGGCGTTGGGTTTGACGGATATTGCTTCGTTTCCGTTTGTCGATGCACCGGATCAGCGGCGTATTCAAGATGGTATTCGTCTTTTGGAAGAATTAGAAGCTATCACTCAAAATAAAATCCCCTCCCCCGTTTACGGGGGAGGGTT
>JBGXMX010000196.1:0-7770 GCA_041809245.1 Glaesserella sp. | reverse complement strand
GTGAAACGCAGTAACGCCGATGGTAGTGTGGGGTTTCCCCATGTGAGAGTAGGGCACCATCAGGGTTTTATTAAAGTGAAGAAACCGCAAGTTAGAGATAGCTTGCGGTTTTTTGCTTTTTAGTGAATTTATGCACCGTTTCATATATAATATGCTAATGCATAAGTGATGCTGAAGTAATAATTTATGAGGTTAGAATGACTCCTGTTGTTGCCCTTGTGGGCAGACCTAACGTAGGAAAATCTACGTTATTTAACCGCTTGACTCGCACTCGTGATGCGTTAGTGGCAGATTTCCCTGGCTTAACCCGTGACCGTAAATATGGTCACGCAAATATTGCTGGACACGATTTTATTGTGATTGACACGGGCGGTATTGATGGCACGGAAGAAGGTGTTGAAGAGAAAATGGCGGAACAGTCGCTGTTAGCGATTGAAGAAGCCGATGTAGTGCTATTTTTAGTTGATGCTCGTGCTGGGTTATTGCCTGCGGACGTGGGTATTGCACAGTATTTGCGTCAGCGTGATAAAACAACCGTGGTGGTAGCAAATAAGACTGACGGCATTGATGCTGACTCACACATTGCGGAATTTTATCAGTTAGGTTTAGGTGAAGTAGAACCAATCGCTGCGGCACAAGGGCGTGGTGTGACACAGCTTATCGAACAGGTTTTAGCTCCCCTTGCGGAAAAATTAGAAGCACAAGCGGTCGATTCCGATGAAAATGTTGCAGATGATGAACAAGACGAATGGGATAGCGATTTTGACTTTGATAACGAAGAAGATACGGCGTTATTAGATGAAGCATTGGAAGAAGATCAGGAAGAAGCCGACGATAAAAACATTAAGATTGCCATTGTAGGTCGTCCAAATGTGGGTAAATCGACACTGACTAACCGTATTTTAGGTGAAGAACGTGTGGTGGTTTACGATATGCCGGGAACGACACGTGATTCGATCTATATCCCTATGGAACGTGATGGGCAGCAATATACCATCATTGATACCGCAGGGGTGCGTAAGCGTGGTAAGGTGCATTTAGCGGTAGAGAAATTCTCGGTGATTAAAACCTTACAGGCGATCCAAGATGCGAATGTAGTTTTACTGACGATTGATGCTCGTGATGGTGTGTCTGATCAGGATTTATCGCTGTTAGGCTTTATTCTTAATGCAGGTAAGTCGTTGGTGATCGTTGTCAATAAATGGGACGGTTTGTCACAGGATATTAAAGATAATGTGAAATCAGAGCTTGATCGCCGTTTAGATTTTATTGATTTTGCACGAGTGCATTTTATTTCTGCACTACACGGTAGTGGCGTGGGCAACTTATTCAGTTCAATCCAAGAAGCCTATCAATGTGCGACGAAGAAGATGACGACATCAATGCTAACCCGAATTTTGCAGTTAGCGACGGACGATCATCAGCCGCCGTTGGTAAATGGTCGCCGTGTGAAATTAAAATATGCTCACCCGGGTGGTTATAATCCGCCGATCATTGTGATCCACGGTAATCAAATTGAGAAGTTGCCTGACTCTTATAAGCGTTATTTGTCTAACTATTTCCGTAAGAGTTTAAAAATTATTGGTTCGCCGATCCGTGTGTTGTTCCAAGAAGGAAATAACCCATTTGCAGGTAAGAAGAATAAATTGACCCCAAGCCAGTTGCGTAAACGTAAACGCTTGATGAAATTTATTAAGAAAAGTAAAAGATAAGAGATTGAAGTTATGATGATGCAATATTCCCCGCAATTTAACAATGCAAAAGTATTGGTTCTTGGCGATGTGATGTTAGATCGCTATTGGTTCGGTTCAACTAACCGTATTTCGCCTGAAGCCCCCGTGCCTGTTGTCAAAGTTCAGGAAAATGAAGATCGTGCAGGTGGAGCGGCAAATGTGGCAATGAATATTGCAAGCCTAAATGTGCCTGTAACGTTGCACGGTTTAGTCGGTAACGATGATGCAGGACGTGCGTTGGATAAACTGTTAAGCGAGCATCATATTCAAAATCAATGTGTTGCGGTAGATTCTCACCCAACGATCACTAAATTACGCATTCTTTCTCGCCATCAGCAATTATTGCGTTTAGATTTTGAAGAAGGTTTTCATAATTTAGATTGCCACGAGTTACTTGCAAAATTAGCAGCAGAAATTACCGCTTACGGTGCGTTGATCTTATCAGATTATGGCAAGGGTACGCTTGATGCCGTTCAACAAATGATTCAAATTGCACGCCAAGCAAATGTGCCTGTGTTAATTGATCCGAAAGGAACGGATTTTGAGCGTTATCGTGGGGCAACGTTGCTTACGCCAAATATGTCTGAATTTGAGGCGGTTGCAGGGCATTGCAATGATGAAGACGAAATCGTGGCTAAAGGCTTAAAAATGATAGCCGATTTTGATTTGTCGGCATTGCTGATTACTCGTTCTGAAAAAGGAATGACATTGCTTCGTCCAAATCAAGATCCGTTCCATTTGCCGACCCAAGCGAAGGAAGTTTATGATGTAACAGGGGCTGGCGATACGGTAATTAGCGTGTTAGCGACTGCGATTGCAGACGGTCGTCCTTTAGAAGAAGCATGCTATTTAGCAAATGCGGCAGCAGGAATTGTGGTAGGTAAATTAGGGACATCAACCGTTAGCCCAAGTGAACTAGAACAGGCGATTCATCAACGTGCTGAAACAGGTTTTGGTGTTGTGTCTGAAGCAGAGTTGAAAGCAATTATTCAACAATCAAAAACACGTGGTGAAAAAATCGTGATGACCAACGGTTGCTTTGATATTCTTCACCCAGGGCACGTTTCTTACCTTGAAAATGCACGTAAGCTAGGCGATCGTCTGATTGTGGCGGTGAATACCGATGAATCAGTGAAACGCTTAAAAGGGGAGAGTCGTCCGATTAATGATTTAGATGCGCGTATGGCTGTGTTGGCTGGACTTGCTTCGGTCGATTGGGTTGTACCGTTTGGTGAAGATACGCCACAACGTTTAATCGGGGAAATTTTGCCTGATTTATTGGTAAAAGGTGGCGATTATAAGCCGGAAGAGATTGCTGGTAGCCAAGAAGTTTGGGCAAATGGTGGCGAGGTTCGTGTACTCAACTTTGAGAACGGTTGTTCGACCACTAATGTGATTAAGAAAATTCAATCGCTATAGATGGAAAAAGTCATTATTGATACGGAGCAATTTCAGCGCACAATTTCCCGTATTTCTCATCAACTGATTGAAAAGCATACGGATTTTCATGATGTAGTGCTGGTTGGAATTAAACGACGCGGTGTTGAAATTGCACAGATGTTACAACAACGGATTCAGCAATTAATCCAAATAGAACTTCCATTAATGGCGCTAGATATTACTTTTTATCGAGATGATCTTGATAGAAATTACCGTGATCCACAATTTCATGGCGTAGAAAATCCATTAACGATCGAAAATAAGAAAGTTATTTTGGTGGATGATGTATTGTTCACTGGTAGAACCATTCGTGCCGCATTAGATGCCTTGTTAGATTTCGGTAGAGCAACTAAAATAGAGCTCGTTATTTTTGTTGACCGAGGTCATCGAGAGTTACCGATTCGTGCGGACTATGTCGGAAAGAATATGCCCACAGCAAAAAATGAGCAGGTTCAAGTGAAAACATTGCATTATGATGGCATTAACCAAGTGGTTTTATGTTAAACCACGGAACCTTTTTTGAAAAAGACATTCTAACCAGCGGTCAGGTTTACCAATTAATAGGAAATAGAAATGAAATTAACCTCTGTAAAATCATTATGGATAACTCTTTGTGCTTTATTTGCGTTTCAACCTGTGTTTGCTGAAGAGCGAGTCGTTGCGACCGTTGATGGGCAGCCTATTATGCAAAGTGAGGTAAAAAGAGCTTTAGGGAAAAAAGCCAACACCGAGGCAAATTATAAAGCGGCTTTAGAGAATGTTATTGATGATTTTCTAGTACAGCGAGCAATTAAAGAGTCGGGCATTCAAATCAATTATGCTTATGTCGACCAAATGATCGAAGAAATTGCGATCCAAAATGGAATTACTTACGGTCAATTACTTGATGCCCTTGATTATCAAGGTATCAGTTTGAATCAATACCGTGAGCAACTTGCTCAACAAATGTTGATGGATCAAGTTCGTCAGCAAACTGTCGGCAAAGCGATTCAAGTTGATCCGCAACAAGTGAAAGCACTTGCAAAAGAGATGTTGGATAAAGCCAAACAAAACGGCAAGGTGAAAGCAGCGAACGTGACAGAATATCGTATCAGTCATATTTTATTGAAAACCAACCCAATCCTTAACGATGCGAATGTTAAAGCCAAACTAGCGTCATTTGTAGCGGATATTAAAGCGGGTAAGACAACATTTGAAGAGCTGGCAAAAGCCAATTCTCAAGATTATGGATCAGGTGCGGACGGCGGTGATTTGGGTTGGAACGTATTAAATGCGTATGATCCGGCTTTTGCCACAGTCGCTTCAAAAAGCAAAGTGGGCGTGATTTCAGCACCGTTTAAATCACAATTCGGCTGGCATATTTTAAAAGTAACGGATACACGTAAAGGCGATCGTACAGAGGATGCCTATATGCAAAAAGCCTATGAACAGCTTGCGAATAAACAGGCACAAGAAGCTTCAAAAGATTGGATCAAAGCCCTGAAAAAACAGGCAGAAATTAAATATATGAATTAATCAAATGCAGTGATAGGGAACCTCGCTTGGCGAGGTTCTTTGCTTTTATTAAATTTGCAAAATTTTGCGGAAATAAGACCGCTTGTAGGAAATTAAATGAGTTCAAATTCAAAAAAACACCTCGGTCACACGGCGCGTAAGCGTTTTGGACAAAACTTTTTACATGATCAAAATGTGATCCACAACATTGTAGCGGCGATAAATCCCCAAAAAGATCAATTTTTACTTGAGATTGGTCCGGGGCTTGGCGCTTTAACGGAACCTGTTGCAGACCTTGTTGATCACTTAACAGTCGTTGAACTGGATCGTGACTTAGCCGAGCGTTTACGCCATCATCCGTTTTTAAATCAAAAACTCACCGTTATTGAACAAGATGCGCTACGTTTTGATTTTCGTGAATACTTTGATAGCTTAGAGCTGAGCGGCAAAGCGGTTAAAGTCTTTGGCAACTTACCTTACAATATTTCGACGCCACTAATGTTTCACTTGTTTAAATTTCACGATTTAATTCAGAATATGCACTTTATGTTGCAAAAAGAGGTAGTAAAACGTTTGTGTGCAGCTCCAAATAGTAAAGCTTACGGGCGTTTAACCATTATGGCTCAATATTATTGCCAAGTGATGCCTGTGCTTGAAGTTCCGCCAACGGCATTTAAACCCGCCCCGAAAGTTGATTCGGCAGTGGTTCGCCTAGTGCCTTATAAAGTGCTGCCTCATCCGGTGAAAGATGTCTATTGGCTTAATCGTGTGACCACTCACGCTTTTAACCAGCGTCGTAAAACGTTACGAAATGCCCTTTCCACACTGTTTAGTGCCGAACAATTGGAACAATTAGGCATTGATTTAAATGCCAGAGCGGAAAATCTTTCTTTAGCCGATTATGCCCGTTTGGCCAATTGGCTGTGTGATAACCCGCCGGCACAAGTAGAAGTGCAAGAAGACTTCGATTTTGATGAAGAATAAACAGGGATTCCCATTTTTGCTGACAACACTTGTCAGTTGTCAGCAGAATCCGTCTTTTCTTCAACTTTCGTTATTGCGGGATAACCGCAAAAGCTCTTACGTTAAAGCCCGGCGCCTCTTTAATATTGGGTACCCCGATAAAAATAGCGCCGCCGACAGCAGGTAATTCCGATAAGTTGTTTAGCACTTCTATTTGGAATTTATTTTGAGACAGCCAATAGCGCTCGCCGATCAAATCATTATGCTTAACAAAATCTAAAGCACTATCCGTGTCTAACGTTTCATGCCCAATTGCCGCCACATTACGTTGTTCGTGTAAAAATTTTAAGGCGTCTAAAGACCAGCCCGGGGTGTGTGCCTGTCCTGTTTCATCTTTATTGTAGAATTGTACATGATCATGCCAACGCTTTGACCAACCGCTGGCAAATGCAACAAAGCTACCGGCAGGAATTTTTCCATATTGCGCTTCAAAAGCTAAAATGTCTTCCACCGTTAAACGGTAGTCATGATTTTCTGCAACTTCCGACTCTTTATGAATAACAAAAAGTGGCAAAACAAGCTCTTTAATCGAAATTTCATCTAAAGCACGAGTGCCTTGTGCAAAATGGATCGGAGCATCAATATGCGTTCCATATTGTGTTGCCAACGTATATTGATTGGCAAAAAAGCCGTCTTTTTCAACGGTAAACAGCACTTCTTTTTCAATTGGTTTAAATGCCGGGAAATAAGGAATTTCTGGTGTCACCAAATGGCTTAAATCAACCCATTTTTGGCTTTTAAGTAATGTAATCGCATCTGTAATAGTAGACATAGTTTTCTCCTCATGAATTTTGTGAACCGCACTCTATGCCAGTTCGTCGGTTTCGGCAAATAACAAATTACTATGAGATATAACTCAATTAACTATGACCAACCTAAGGCTCGATGAGCAATGGCTTGGCGGGCGATAGGAAGATGAGATACACCGATTAAAGCAAGGTTTCTGGCAATTTGTACGGGTAATAAATTGCAAGAAAATAGCGAAATCAGACCGCTTGTGCTTTGCATAATTCGGGCTTGGTCGGCTTGGCGGTGTTGTTCAAACTGTTGTAACCATTTGGCTTCGCCGAAATCTTCGCCTTGAGCAAAGGCTTGACCGACAAGGGTTGCCAGTTCAAACAGATCTCGCATTCCAAGATTGAACCCTTGCCCTGCTACTGGGTGTAGCAACTGGGATGCATTGCCGACAATGGCTAAGCGGTGGTGAATATGGCTTTCGCTTTTTTGCGAAGAAAGAGGGTAAACAAACCGCTTGCTGACTTGTAAAAATTTGCCGAGCTTCCAGCCGAATTGTTGTTGCAAGGCGTGTAAAAAGGCAGTGTCTGACATTGCCATTGCGTCTGTCGGATCTTCCATACACCAAACCAGCGACATCATTTTTTCATTGAGTGGCAATAAGGCAAAAGGCCCTTGCTTCGTGAAACGTTCAAAGGCGTGGTTTTGGTGTGGCTCAGACAGGATAACATTGGCGATAATGGCGGATTGTTGATAATCCTTGATAAATTGGGTGGTTATGCCACATTGTTGGGCAACTTGAGATTGAATGCCGTCACAGGCAACTAACAATTTGGACGTTAATTGTGTTCCGCTATTTAGGGTAATCTGGCATTGCTGTTCTGTGCGTTCGATATGGACGACGGTATCAGGGCAGAATAGCTGAATGTTAGGTTGCTTGGCGATTAATGCGGTCAGTTGCTCGCCCAGTTTGGCGAGTTCCACCACCACACCTAATTCGGATAAGCGTAATTCGTCGGCTTTTAAGGTCGTTTTGCCGAAATGTCCTTGATCTGAAACGTGAATTTGTTTGATGGGGGTTGCAATACGGTAAACCAGTTGAGCTAAATTTTGTTCCGTGGCAAGCGGTCGAATTTGAGCTAATTTTTGCAAACTGCCGTAAGCAAGGGCGATTGAACGTGCGTCAAAACCGCCTTGTTCTGCATAGTTTGGCGTATTTTTTTCTATGATTGCAATTTGCAGTTGGTGTCCGCTTACTGAACTTAACGCTAAGGCAAGTACAGAACCAGTCACCGCACCGCCGACAATCACCACATCAATGTTTTGTTTCATTTGGGGCTTCTCC
>JBGXMX010000195.1:0-4654 GCA_041809245.1 Glaesserella sp. | reverse complement strand
GTTCAGCAGTCGAAGAAGTTATTAAAGGATTAGATAATGGTTCACTTCGTGTTGCAGAAAAAATTGATGACGAGTGGGTTGTTAACCAATGGGTAAAAAAAGCAGTTTTGCTTTCATTCCGTATCAACGACAACGAAATCATTGATGGTGCAGAAACTAAATACTACGACAAAGTGCCGACCAAATACGGTAAATATAGCGAAGAACAGTTCAAAGCAGACGGCATTCGTGCCGTGCCGGGTACTGTTGTACGTCAAGGTTCACACATCGAGAAAAACGTAGTGTTAATGCCGTCATTCGTCAATATTGGTGCTTATGTTGGTGAAGGTACGATGGTAGACACTTGGGTAACGGTCGGTTCTTGTGCGCAAATCGGTAAAAACGTGCATTTATCAGGCGGTGTGGGTATCGGCGGTGTGTTAGAGCCGTTACAAGCTAACCCGACCATTATTGGCGATAACTGCTTTATCGGTGCACGTTCTGAGATTGTAGAAGGTGTGATTGTTGAAGACGGTTGTGTGATTTCAATGGGTGTGTTTATCGGTCAATCCACTAAAATTTATGATCGTGAAACAGGCGAAATCCATTACGGTCGTGTTCCTGCAGGTTCTGTGGTGGTTTCTGGCAGCCTTCCGTCAAAAGATGGTAAATACAACCTTTACTGTGCGGTTATCGTGAAAAAAGTTGATGAAAAAACTCGTGGTAAAGTAGGTATCAACGATTTATTACGCTCTATCGAAGAGTAATAAACCTTCTATCATTCATACAAGCGGTTCGTTTTGCGGAAAAATTTGCAAATTTTGAGAAAAATCCGACCGCTTGTCTCATTTTAAAGATAGCACTCGTTGATATTCGGGTGCTTTTTTGTTGATGTCGGATCAACAAGATCAATAAAAATCCAGAAGATCTTCCCGCTGTTTTCAGTTATCATACACAATCTTTTTCACTACGATTTTGGAGCTAATTGTGTCTTCCCTTTGGTCTGATTGTTTAAGCCATTTACAAACAAAAGTATCGCCAACCGATTACAGTACTTGGCTGCGTCCTTTACAGGCAAATGTTGCCAATGGCGAACTCACACTTTATGCTCAAAACCAATTTGTAGCAAACTGGGTACAAGATAAATTTATCAGTGAAATTTTAGGTTTAGCCCGTTTTCTCTCAAAAGATGAAAACTTGAACGTTGTCATCCGTGTCGGCGTGAAGCCTATCGAGCAATCATCCACAGCGACAGAGTCGCTGGTCAAAGAAACGCCTGAGCCTGCCAATAACCTACGCACAGGGCTAAGTGAAAACCTTACTTTTGATAATTTCGTTCAAGGTAAATCGAACCAATTAGCCAAAGCCGTGGCACAGCAAGTGGCTGCCAATCCGGGAGAAAGCCACTGTAATCCGTTTTCTTTATACGGCGGCACGGGTTTAGGTAAAACGCATTTATTACACGCTATCGGCAATGAAATTATCCGACTCAATCCGAATGCAAGAGTGGTTTATATTCATTCGGAACGTTTCGTACAAGATATGGTAAAAGCGTTAAAAGGAAATACCATTGAAGGATTTAAAAAGTTTTACCGCTCTTTGGATGTACTGATGATTGATGATATTCAGTTCTTCGCTAACAAAGAAGCGACCCAAGAAGAGTTTTTCCATACGTTTAACTCATTGTTTGAACGCAGCAAACAGATTATCGTAACTTCCGATGTGTTTCCTAAAAATATTGAGAATATTGAAGAACGTATCCGCTCACGTCTGAGTTGGGGCGTCAACGCCGCAATCGAACCGCCGGAGCTGGAAACCCGTGTAGCAATTTTGATGAAAAAATCGGAAGAGCGAGGCATTATTCTTGAAGAAGACGTTGCCTTTTTCCTCGGACAAAAATTGCGCACAAACGTACGTGAGCTGGAAGGTGCGCTCAACCGTGTAATCGCATGGAGCAATTTCACCAAGCGTCAAATTACCATTGATGCGGTTCGCGAAGCGCTAAAAGATCTGATCGCTTCCTACGATCATCTGATTACCATTGAAAATATTCAGAAAACCGTGGCAGAATATTACAACATTAAAATGTCCGATCTGAAATCTAAAAGCCGTTCCCGCTCGGTTGCCCGCCCCCGCCAAATGGCGATTGCGTTAGCACGTGAGCTCACCAACCACAGCTTGCCTGAGATCGGGCGTGAATTCGGCGGACGAGATCACACCACCGTGATGCACGCTTGTAAAACGATTAATGAATTACGTGATACTGACAGCAGTATCCAAGAAGATTATGTCAATTTAACACGCAAACTCTCATCCTAAGGAATTGTTATGCAATTTACTATCGCCCGTGAACAGTTACTCAAACCTCTCCAACAGGTTTGTGGCGTATTAAGCAGTCGTCCGACTTTGCCGGTTATCAACAATATTTTGTTAGAAGTGGAAGGCAACCGTCTCTTTTTAACTGCAACCGACTTAGAAGTGGAATTGACGACCGAAGCAGAATTATTACAAGCGGTCGATTTTGCCGAAAAATTTACAATTCCGGCTAAAAAGTTTTTGGATATTTGCCGCAGCCTGCCTGAAGACAGCGTGATTTCGGTACAATTTGAAGAAGATCGCGCCTTAATTCGTGCAGAACGCAGCAAATTTAACCTTGCAACTTTGCCTGCCTCAGATTATCCGAGCTTAATGGACTGGAAACCGGAGGTTGATTTCACCATTGACCAAGCTACCCTTGCCCGTTTAATCGACTCTACCCAATTTTCAATGGCAAACCAAGATGCCCGTTACTTCTTAAACGGTATGAAATTTGAAACGGAAGGCAATTTATTAAGAACGATTGCCACAGACGGTCATCGCTTGGCGGTCTGCACCATGGCGCTTAATCAAGAGCTGTTGACCCATTCCGTGATTGTACCCCGTAAAGCAGTGTTAGAACTTTCTCGACTGGTAAGTAGCAGTGAGGAAGCCGTACGCTTAGAAATCGGCACGAGTAATTTACGAGTCTCAATGAACGGTATTGTGTTTACCTCAAAATTGATCGACGGGCGTTTCCCTGATTATCGCCGAGTATTGCCTCGCAATGCCGATCGTATTTTAGAGGCAGACGCCGAAGTATTGAAACGTGCCTTGGTACGTGCTGCAATTTTATCGAACGAACGTTTCCGTGGCGTACGTTTGGCATTACAGCAAAACCTGCTGAAAATTACCGCCAACAACCCGGAACAGGAAGAAGCGGAAGAAATTATCGATGTGAGCTATCAAAATATTGATATGGAAGTCGGTTTTAACGTCAGCTATCTGTTGGATGTACTGAACACCCTAAAATGCCAACGTGTGCGTATCAGTTTGGTGGATGCAAGTTCAAGCTGTTTGATTGAAGATTGCGATAACAGCACCGCCGAATACGTGATTATGCCGATGCGCTTGTAATATGGCTCTGTCTCGCTTACTGATTAACCATTTCCGAAATTTAACAACCGTGGATCTAGACTTGAGCCACGGTTTTAACTTTTTGGTCGGCGCCAACGGCAGCGGTAAAACCAGCTTGCTTGAAGCTATTTTTTATCTCGGTCACGGGCGTTCTTTCAAAAGCCATATCAGTAATCGGATTATTCATTACGATCAGGATCACTTTTTACTGTTCGGTGCCGTTGAAGAAGCCAAACATCACTGGTCCGTCGGCTTACAAAAAAACCGCCAAGGCGATACCACCTTAAAAATCAATGGTGAAGACGGTAAAAAAATCTCCGATCTCGCTCATCTGTTACCCATGCAAGTGATTACGCCCGAAGGCTTAACCTTGTTGAACGGCGGCCCGACCTATCGCCGAGCCTTTCTTGATTGGGGGCTTTTTCATCAACACCCTGAGTTTTACCACCACTGGGCGAATCTTAAACGCTTGCTGAAACAGCGCAATGCCGCATTGGCACAGGTACGCAGCTATGTCGAGCTACGCCCGTGGGATATTGAGCTGGCTAAGCTGGCACATATTGTCAGCCATATGCGGGCAGATTATGCCGAAGCTTTGCGCCCCAGTATTGAACAAACTTGCAGCTTCTTTCTGCCGGAAATTGAAATTCGTGTCAGCTTCTATCAAGGCTGGGAAAAAGAGAGCGACTATGCGGAGATTTTGGCTCACGGTTTTGAACGGGATCGCCATATCGGCTATACAATGGTCGGCCCGCAAAAGGCGGATTTCCGCTTTAAAGCCAACGGCTTACCTGTCGAAGATATTCTCTCTCGCGGGCAGCTCAAACTGCTGATGTGTGCTTTACGTTTGGCCCAAGGTGAATATTTAATCGCTCAAAAGGCACGGCAATGCCTGTTTCTGATTGATGATTTTGCCTCCGAACTTGATCCGACCAAACGAGAGCTATTAGCCCATCGCCTACGCCAAAGCGGTTCGCAAGTGTTCGTCACGGCGATTACCCAAGATCAACTCCAGCAAATGCAATGGGGAGATCAACAACATGACCGGCTTTTTAGCGTACAGCAAGGTCAAATCACCCTTTCACAATAGACTGTCGAAACCCTACAAGCGCTCTTTTTTGACGAAAAATTTGCAAAAAATTCCCCTTAAAACAGCCCTTTTGGGCAAAAATGTGATCTTGTTCAAATTTTAATAAAATATCCCACAAATGAAGTGAATTTTCCTTTAGAATATTAATTATTG
>JBGXMX010000194.1:0-46685 GCA_041809245.1 Glaesserella sp. | reverse complement strand
TAGCACAACGTGATGTGGCAGAAATCTTAGTCGATGGTTTACACCGTTTAGAATATCGTGGTTATGACTCGGCCGGTGTAGCGGTTTTAGATGCCAATCATAATATGCAAATCGTACGCCGAGTCGGTAAAGTTAAAGCGTTAGATGATGCGATTGAGCAAAACCCGCTTTTAGGCGGAACAGGGATCGCCCATACCCGTTGGGCAACCCACGGTGAGCCGTCGGAAGTGAATGCGCACCCGCACCGTTCAGGAAAAATTGCGGTGGTTCATAACGGTATTATTGAAAACTACGAAGAACTTCGTGCTGAATTACAGCAACGTGGCTATGTGTTCCAATCTCAAACGGATACCGAAGTGATTGCGCATTTAGTCGAATGGGAATTTCGTACCGCGAAAAACTTATTGGATGCGGTACAAAAAACCGTAAAACAACTGCGTGGCGCATACGGTACTGTAGTGATGAACCAAGACGAGCCGGAGCATTTGGTTGTGGCTCGTTCAGGTAGCCCATTAGTGATCGGTTTAGGTGTGGGTGAAAATTTCCTCGCTTCCGACCCGCTTGCACTATTAAGCGTAACCCGCCGTTTTATCTACCTTGAAGAAGGGGATGTAGCCGAAATTACCCGTCGTAGCGTAGATATTTACAGCCGTGAAGGTGACAAAGTTGAACGTGAAATTCACGAGGGTAACTTCGAAGCGGATGCGGCGGATAAAGGTCAATATCGCCACTATATGCAAAAAGAGATTTTTGAACAGCCTGTGGCAATTATGAATACCTTAGACGGTCGTATCGTTAACGGTAAAGTCAATATTGATGCAATTGGCCCAAATGCCGCTGAAATCTTGAAAAAAGTAGAACACGTGCAAATCGTAGCCTGTGGTACCTCTTACAATGCGGGTATGGTAGCACGCTATTGGTTCGAATCCATCGCAGGTGTAAGCTGTGATGTGGAAATTGCCTCTGAATTCCGTTACCGTAAGTTTGTAACACGTCCGAACAGCTTATTGATTACGCTTTCACAATCGGGTGAAACAGCGGATACTTTAGCAGCGTTACGTTTAGCGAAAGAGTCAGGCTATATGGCGGCAATGACGATCTGTAACGTGGCAAGTTCATCACTTGTACGTGAATCTGATTTTGCGTTTATGACTCGTGCGGGCGTAGAGATTGGTGTCGCTTCAACCAAAGCATTTACCACCCAATTGACCTGTTTATTATTATTAAATGCGGCATTGGGTCGTTTAAAAGGCAATGTGACAGAAGAACAAGAGCACCACATTGTTCAATCATTACAACGTTTGCCGGCACAAATTGAAAGCGCATTAGTATTTGATAAAACCATTGAAAAATTATCGGAAGATTTTGCGGAGAAACATCACACGTTATTCTTAGGTCGTGGCGAGTTCTATCCGATCGCAATGGAATCAGCGTTGAAATTAAAAGAGATCTCTTATATTCACGCCGAAGCCTATGCGGCCGGTGAGTTAAAACACGGTCCATTAGCGTTAATTGATAGCGATATGCCTGTGATTGTTGTGGCACCTGAAAACGATTTACTCGAAAAAGTGAAATCAAATATTGAAGAAGTACGTGCGCGTGGCGGCCAGTTATATGTATTTGCCGATCACGATGCAGGCTTTAGTGATGATGAAGGCTTCAAAACTATCGTGTTACCGAAAGTAGATGAAGTGACTGCACCGATTTTCTATACTGTGCCGTTACAGTTGCTTTCTTACCACATCGCTTTAATTAAAGGTACGGACGTGGATCAACCGCGTAATCTTGCGAAAGCCGTAACGGTAGAATAATAACCTTGCCTAAACGCCCGATTTTTCGGGCGTTTGAGTTTTATGTTTAACTGTTTTTTCAATACACAAGCGGTCGGTTTAGCCAAAAAATTTGCAAATTTTTAGAATGAAATGACCGCTTGTTTTTCCTTTGGCAAACTATTCCTACTCGCCACCCCATTTCTGTTTTTAGATAATAAAATGTGATGTAGATCACATGAGACCGATGACAAACCATACGTAAACCCATTGAACAATGATGGCGCTCGTTTGTAACGAGTGCCTTTTGTAACATTTGATGATGTGTTTCAGCACACGTTAAAAACGTGCGCTATCGCATGGTTAATGACCACTCTTATAAATGCTTTGTCAATAATCTAATGTGATGTAGATCACATAATTTTTTAACATTAAAATAAAAGTGTGATATATATCACAAAACTAAAATTTTGATTGTTATGTTGGTGTGATCTAGTTCACATTTTTAAATAAAACTCATTGGTGAGAAATTTTTCTAGTGCTATTTTGCACGCAATTTTCATACCCTGTTATTTCTCTCAACAATGAGGTCGCTATGTCTTCAAATCTAAAAGTTAAAGTCCAAAGTTTCGGACGTTTCTTATCCAACATGGTAATGCCTAATATCGGGGCGTTTATCGCTTGGGGTTTTATTACCGCTCTCTTCATTCCGACGGGTTGGTTTCCGAATGAAACCTTAGCCAAATTGGTCGGCCCGATGATCACTTACTTACTGCCGTTACTTATCGGTTACACCGGCGGTAAATTAGTCGGCGGAGATCGTGGTGCCGTGGTCGGTGCGATTACGACGGCGGGTGTTATCATTGGTACCGATATTCCGATGTTCTTAGGTGCGATGATTGCAGGGCCGACCGGCGGTTGGGCAATTAAGAAATTTGACCAATGGGCGGACGGTAAAATCAAAAGCGGTTTTGAGATGTTAGTCAATAACTTCTCATCCGGTATTATCGGTATGATCCTTGCTATTCTGTTCTTCTATGTGATTGGCCCTGCTGTTAGCGTTTTATCCAAAGCCTTAGCTGCCGGCGTTGATGTACTTGTTCAAGCGCATTTATTACCGCTTACTTCTATCTTTGTTGAACCGGCGAAGATCTTGTTCCTAAACAATGCAATTAACCACGGTATCTTCTCGCCACTCGGTATTCAACAATCTCAAGAAGTCGGTCAATCTATCTTCTTCTTAATTGAAGCAAACCCGGGCCCGGGCTTAGGTATCCTATTAGCCTATATCTTATTCGGTAAAGGTTCGGCAAAACAAACGGCTGGCGGTGCGGCGGTGATCCACTTCCTTGGCGGTATTCACGAAATCTATTTCCCTTATGTATTGATGAACCCACGTTTATTACTTGCGGTAATCGCAGGCGGTGCATCAGGCGTATTCACTTTAGTGTTATTTAATGCGGGCTTAATCGCACCGGCTTCACCGGGTTCTATCATTGCGGTATTAGCGATGACGCCATCAGCTTCAATTGTCGGTGTATTACTTTCTGTGGCGGTGGCAACAGCGGTTTCTTTCACTATCGCAGCCTTCTTCTTAAAAATTCAAAAAAATGACGGTTCTGATAAATTAGCCGAAGCACAAGCGGCATCAAAAGCCATGAAAGCAGGTAACCCGAATGAAGTGGTAACCGATTACAAAGGCTTAACCAAAATCTTCGTTTCTTGCGATGCAGGTATGGGCTCAAGTGCGATGGGCGCAAGTATGCTACGTAAGAAAATCAAAGAAGCAGGCTTGCCGGTTGAAGTCGTAAACTATGCAATTAACGACTTACCAAGTAATGCCCGTTTGGTCATTACCCACCAAGACTTAACGCTACGTGCGAAAAAACAGGTGCCGAATGCAATGCATTTATCTCTACAAAACTTCTTAGATAACAAGTTCTACGACAGTTTGGTCAATGAGTTAAAAGCGACTTTTAGCAATACTTCGGCGCCGGCTGTGCAAGAAAATGTGGTTGAAGTAAACGGTGCGACATTTACCTTAGGTAAAGAGCAGATCTTCTTAGGCTTAAAAGCCGAGAATAAAGCGGATGCAATTCGCTTTGCCGGCGAGCAGTTAGTGAAATCCGGCTTCGTATTACCGGCTTATGTGGATGCAATGTTTGCCCGTGAAGAGTTAGTTTCAACCTATTTAGGCGAAGGATTAGCGGTTCCGCACGGTACCGTGGATGCCAAAGATTCGGTTTTGAAAACCGGTATCGTGGTTTGCCAATATCCTGAAGGGGTTCGTTTTACCGATGAAGAAGACGGTATTGCCAAACTGGTGATCGGTATTGCGGCGCGTAACAACGAACATGTTCAAGTGCTGACGGCAATTACCAATGCACTGGATAGTGCTGAAGCAATCGCAACACTCACATCCACAAATGATGTAGAAAAAGTGTTAACATTACTAAAATCTTAATGAAAACAGGGCGTATCAAGGTACGCCCTTTTACACTTCGGAGTAAATTATGAACGCATTACATTTTGGTGCCGGCAATATCGGACGTGGTTTTATCGGTAAATTATTAGTGGATTCCAATGTTCATGTCACGTTCGCTGATATTAACCAAACTCAAATCGATCAAATCAATCAAAACAAACAATATGGCGTTAAAATTGTCGGTGATGCTAGCCGTGTTGAAGTGGTGAACAATATTGATGCCATCAATTCAAAAGATGAAAATGCCGTGATTGAAAAAGTCAAAACCGTTGATTTAATTACCACCGCAGTCGGCCCGAATGTTCTGGGTTTTATTGCGCCACTGTTTGCCAAAGCCCTTGTTGCCCGTATTGAAGCGGGAAATAAACAGCCACTTAACATAATTGCTTGTGAAAATATGGTGCGTGGCACCTCGTTCTTTAAAGCGAAAATTTTTGAACACCTTACCGAGCAACAACAGCAACAGATCGAACAAGTGGTGGGGTTTGTTGATTCTGCGGTGGATAGAATCGTTCCTCCAGCAGAGCTTAACCCGGAAGATCCGCTTGAAGTAACAGTGGAAGAATTCAGCGAATGGATTGTCGATCAAACCCAATTTAAAGGCGATATTCCACAAATTGCGGGTATGGAATTAACCGATAACTTAATGGCGTTTGTCGAGCGCAAACTGTTCACTTTAAATACAGGGCATTTAATCTCTGCCTATTTGGGTAAACAAGCGGGGGTAAAATGGATTAAAGAAGCGATTGCGATTGACGCGGTAAAACAAGCGGTAAAAGCCACCATGGAAGAAAGCGGTGCAGTACTAATTAAACGTTACGGTTTTGACCCGGCTGCTCATGCGGCTTATATTGAGAAAATTCTCAAACGCTTTGCCAACCCGTATTTAAATGATGACGTTAATCGTGTCGGACGTGAACCGATTCGTAAATTAAGCCCGAATGACCGCCTCATCAAGCCATTGCTTGGTACGCTTGAATACGGCTTAGAGAATCAACACTTGCTAAAAGGTGTCGTGATGGCGTTGCAATATCGCAATGAAGAGGATCCGCAAGCGGTCGAATTAGCCGAATTTATTGCAAATCAAGGTGTATATGCTGCAGTGAAACATTATACCGGTTTAACGGATGAAGCAGTGATTGCCCGCATCGTTGCGCTTTATGCCTAATCGTTATGCTTACACAAGATAATTTCATTGAACAGCTAAGCGAGGTGGCTTCGTTTCGAGGCTTCCTTGCTTTGTCGACCCTCCAATTTGCCGAACAGATTGAGCAATTGGTACAACGGGTTTTTCGCAAAACGGACTTTGCCTTAAAGTCAGTGGTCGATTCGCTTTTTGAACATCAAGGTCCACTGGCTGAATTATCCGTTCGTTTGAAGTTATTATTAGGTTTGGGGGTGATTTCTGCCGAACTTTATGAAGACATCACCACCTTTCTTGAAATGAAGAGCAAAATGAGTGATGAAGTGGAAGAACACGGTTTCTCCAGCCCGTTTGTTATCGCATTTGCCAAACGGCTTCATCATATTGATCTGTTTCAAGTCAAAGAGTTGTTAAAACTCGTGCCGAACATTGACAATAAAGACTCGATGCAATCGCAAGTACAGCAAATGCGTATTGAGAGGGCGATGCGTTCGAGTTTGATTTTAGCCATTGTGAAGATGTTAGGGCTGCTTAATATCGAAAGCCCGTTATAGTATTTTTTTGTGTGTGACAGATTATTTTTATTCATGTCAAATAACTTCACAATATTTACAAATAATCGTTCCAATCTCTCTCTTTTTCAGCTAGTCTAGCAACATTTATTTGCTTATTTGATTTAAGGAAACTCACTATGGAAACTCTCTTTCAAGTCGCTCAAAATTGGTTAGATCAAGACCCTGATTTAGAAACTCGCGCAGAGTTAGAACAGCTCATTTCGCAGGCAAAAGCAGGGGATGCCAAAGCACAAACTGAGCTTGCAAGCCGTTTTGACGGTCGCTTACAATTCGGTACTGCCGGCTTACGCGGCCGCTTACAAGCAGGCTCAATGGGGATGAACCGTGTACTTGTCGCTCAAGCGGCAGGCGGTTTGGCGGAATTCCTCAAAGGTTATGATAAAGAGCCATCTATCGTGTTAGGTTATGACGGACGTAAAAATTCGGACGTATTTGCCCGTGATACTGCAGAAATTATGGCAGCAGCAGGCATTAAAACTTACCTTCTTCCAAGAAAATTACCAACCCCGGTACTTGCGTATGCAATCAAGTATTTTGACACTACCGCAGGTGTAATGGTTACAGCAAGCCATAACCCGCCTGAAGATAACGGCTATAAAGTTTATTTAGGTAAAGCAAACGGTGGTGGTCAAATTGTTTCTCCGGCAGACCAAGAAATCGCTGCTTGCATTGATAAAGTTGCACAAGGCAACGTTAAAGATTTACCACGCAGTCAAAATTACATCGTATTAGATGATGAAATTGTTGATGCGTATATTGCAAAAACAGCAAGCCTTGCTAAAGAACCGCAAGTTGATATTAACTATGTTTATACCGCAATGCACGGCGTAGGCTATGAAGTATTAAGCAAAACATTAGCCAAAGCAGGTTTACCGCAACCGTCTATCGTTGCAGAACAAGTATGGCCGGACGGCACATTCCCAACGGTAAACTTCCCGAACCCGGAAGAGAAAGGGGCATTAGATTTAGCGATTAAAGTAGCTAAAGAGAGAAATGCGGAATTTATTATTGCTAACGACCCGGATGCAGACCGTTTGGCAGTAGCTTTACCGGATGCACAAGGTAACTGGAAGCCTTTACACGGCAACGTGATCGGCTGCTTCTTAGGCTGGTATTTGGCAAAACAATATCACGCACAAGGCAAAAAAGGTATTTTAGCTTGTTCACTGGTATCTTCCCCAGCACTTGCAGAAATTGCGAAGAAATATGGCTTTGAGTCAGAAGAAACACTGACAGGCTTCAAATATATCGGTAAAGTAAACGGCTTATTATTCGGCTTTGAAGAGGCATTAGGCTACTTGGTTGACCCGGATAAAGTACGTGATAAAGATGGTATCTCTGCAGCGATTATGTTCTTAGATCTTGTGCGTAGCTTGAAAAAAGAAGGCAAAACCTTAGCAGATTATGCAGATGACTTTACTAAAGAGTTTGGGGCTTATGTAAGCGGTCAGATCTCTATCCGTGTTGATGATTTATCCGCAATCGGTAAGTTAATGACAGCATTACGCACTAACCCACCAAGCGAAGTCGGCGGTTTCAAAGTAGCGACTTTCTTAGATCACACCAAAACAGATCGCCAAAGCGATATTTTAGTGTTTGTACTTGAAAACGGCAGCCGTTTAATCGCTCGTCCATCAGGCACAGAACCAAAAATTAAGTTCTACTTAGATGCGCGTGGTACTGATCCGAAAAATGCGGAAGAAGTATTGGCACAGTTCGATGCAAGCGTGCGTGCAATTCTTCGCCAAGAGCAGTATGGTAAGCAAGATTGTTAATTGCAAAAATTAAGTGAAAAAGCACCGCTGTCAAGGCGGTGTTTTTGTTTGTGGAAAGGGGGGATTTCCTTGCCTTTTTGCAAAAAATCCGTATAATCCGACCGCTTGTTCTCTCTTTTTTGAACAAGTTTCGCACCCTCACCTCGAACGAGGGTTTTCTTTTTTACTATCATTAAACTTTTAGAGGACGGTTATGGTAACCATTCGTTTATCTCGTGGCGGAGCTAAAAAACGCCCATTCTATCAAATCGTTGTCGCTGACAGCCGTAGCCCACGCGACGGTCGTTTCATCGAGCGTATCGGTTTCTTCAACCCTATCGCAACTGGTAACGCAGAACGTTTACGTTTAGACGTTGCTAAAGTTGATGCTTGGGTTGCTAAAGGTGCATCACTTTCTGATCGTGTTGCAGTATTAGTGAAAGAAGCGCGTCAAGCAGCTTAATTCTACAAATTAAATAAGTAGGTGAGTATGAGCGAGCAAAAAATTGAAGTTGTCGGAAAATTAGGTTCAACCTATGGTATCCGTGGCTGGCTACGCCTTTATTCATCGACAGAATATCCTGAAAGCATTTTCGATTATCAGCCGTGGTTCTTAAAAATTAAAGGACAATGGCAACAAGTTGAACTCGAAAGTTGGCGTTATCACAATAATGATTTGATTGTGAAATTAAAAGGCACAGAAGACCGTGAAACCGCACAGCTATTAACCAATGCCGAAATCGGTGTGGATTTAGCCGTGTTTCCAGAATTGGAAGAAGGGGATTATTATTGGCACGATTTAATCGGTTGCCAAGTGGTAAACCTTGAAGGCTACGCAATGGGAACTGTGACTGAAATGATGGAAACAGGTTCAAATGATGTGTTGGTGGTAAGAGCCGGCAGTAAAGATGCTTTCGGTAAGCAAGAACGTTTAATCCCGTTCTTATATGAACAAGTAGTTAAAAGAGTAGATCTCGCCACTAAAATAATTACAGTGGATTGGGACGCTGGTTTCTAACCTCAGGTATGCAGTGAGCTTTAGCAGTCGCATTTCGTAGGTCAAAATATGTGGATTGGTATTATTTCCCTTTTCCCCGAAATGTTTAAAGCAATTACTGATTTTGGGGTAACAGGTAGAGCAGTAAAACAAAATCTCTTACAAGTTCAGTGTTGGAATCCCCGTGATTTCACATTTGACAAACATAAAACGGTGGATGACCGCCCTTATGGTGGTGGGCCGGGTATGTTGATGATGGTGCAACCGCTTCGTGATGCAATTCGTGAAGCAAAAGCAACCGCTTGTAAGGAAGACGGTGTAGAAGCTAAAGTGATTTATCTCTCACCGCAAGGACGTAAACTTGATCAAGCAGGCGTACAAACGCTGGCAACAAATCAAAAATTGATTTTGGTTTGTGGGCGTTACGAAGGCATTGACGAGCGATTGATTCAAACTGAAATTGATGAAGAATGGTCAATCGGTGATTATGTTCTTACAGGGGGGGAACTTCCTGCAATGACGTTAATTGACGCTGTTGCACGGTTTATCCCTGGGGTATTAGGCAAACAGGCTTCGGCGTTGGAAGACTCTTTCGCAGAAGGTTTATTAGATTGTCCACATTATACTCGCCCTGAAGTGTTAGACGGTTTACCTGTACCGCAAGTGCTGATGTCGGGTCATCACGAACAAATTCGTAAATGGCGATTAGAACAGTCGCTGGAACGAACGTGGTTAAGACGCCCTGAGCTATTGGATAGCCTAGCTCTGACTGACGAACAACGCGTGTTGTTGAATAACATAAAGAAACGACACAAATCAGTTAATTCTAGGACATAGAAGGTTTATTAAAATGAGTAACATCATCAAACAAATCGAACAAGAACAGTTAAAACAAAACGTACCTAGCTTCCGTCCAGGTGACACATTAGAAGTTAAGGTATGGGTAGTAGAAGGTAGTAAAAAACGTTTGCAAGCGTTCGAAGGCGTGGTTATTGCAATTCGTAACCGTGGCTTGCATTCTGCATTCACCTTACGCAAAATTTCAAACGGCGTAGGCGTTGAGCGTGTATTCCAAACTCACTCACCGGCGATTGACAGCATTGCTGTTAAACGTAAAGGTGCGGTACGTAAAGCGAAACTTTACTACTTACGTGAGCGTTCAGGTAAATCTGCACGTATCAAAGAGCGTCTTGGCGAATAATTTTCGCTTATGCGTTAATGCAAAAAGAAAGCCTTGGGGAAACCCAAGGCTTTTTCGTCTATACTGTTTGCAAAATTTTGATGAAATTTAACCGCTTGTCGGGATATTTATGCGGATAAATTTTCTTCGGTGAGATCTAATAGTTCAGGTGAAAGAATAATACCGGTCAAGTCGGCATAGACATAATCTTCGGGTAAAAATGTAACGCCGCCGAAGTTAACCGGAGTGTCAATTTCACCGATGACACTGTCATCTGCGCCGACAGGGATTGGCGCTAGGGCTTGAATACCGATATCAAGGGTTTCCAGTACATCAAGTTGTCGGACGGCACCGTTGACAATAATGCCTTCCCAGCCGTTATCTACCGCTAATTGTGCGAGTTCTGCGTCAATCAGCGCACGACGAACGACACCACCGCCATCAATTAATAACACGCGTCCTTGTCCGTCTTCTTCGAGTACTTCTGCAATTAATCCGTTGCTTTCAAAGCATTTGACCGTGGTAATTTTTCCGTAAAACGAGGATACACCACCAAAACTGGAAAAAATTGGTTCGACGACATCGACTTGATCGGAGTAAATGTCACAAAGTTCTGAAGTATCTATACGCATACATGGCTCCTAGATTCAAAAAGTGTTGATGTGCCGAAGTATAAACCTTTGCAAAATTTTGTTCAAATTTAACCGCTTGTTTCTGTTATGATGTCATCAAATTAAATCTGTAAATATTTTGTGAATAAAGTAAGGAGTGTCATTTATGCCAACACAAAAAGCTCATTCCCCCCTGCCGTTATGGTCTCTGATTTTACCGTTAGCGGCATGGGGGCTTTATTTTATTGGGGTAAATAGCAGCGCATGGCTACAGGTCGGCGGCGGTGTTTTATTAATCGGTAGTGTGTTATCGGCGGTTCACCATGCGGAGGTGGTTGCGCATAAGGTCGGTGAGCCGTTCGGGACAATTATTTTGGCGTTAGCCATTACCGTTATTGAAGTGGCGTTAATTGTGTCGTTAATGATCGCAGGCGGAGATAATGCCGCTTATTTGGCTCGAGATACGGTATTTGCAGCGATTATGTTGATTTTAAACGGTATTTTGGGCGGATGTTTGATGATTGGCGGGTTAAAGCACCATGAGCAGTTTTTTAGTAAAAAATCTGCGAGTACGGCGCTTGTTACCCTTGTATCAATTTTAGTACTTACTCTTGTGCTACCTAACTTTACCACCTCGACCCAAGGCCCGACTTATAGCCCTTCACAGCTTATTTTTGTTGCAATCGCCTCTTTGATTCTTTACGGTTCTTTTATTATGGTGCAAACCGTTCGTCACCGTGATTATTTCTTAGCCGACGATGATAATCCGTCTCATCATGCAGAACCGCCTTCAATGAAGGTGGCATTAATTAGTTTGCTTTTTTTGTTGATTTGTTTAGGTATCGTGGTATTTCTCGCCAAAGCACTTTCGCCGGTGATTGAGAATATGGTGGTCAGTGCCGGTGCGCCGTTGGCATTGGTCGGGGTGATTATTGCGGCTGTCGTATTAATGCCCGAAGGTTTAGCGGCATTAACCGCCGCACACCGTAACCGGCTACAAACCAGCATTAACCTTGCGTTAGGTTCTGCTTTAGCCAGTATTGGTTTGACGATTCCAAGCGTGGTGATTGTTTGTTTGATTTACGATATTAATATGGTGCTGGGCTTAGATTGGAAGTCGATGGTTTTACTCTGCTTGTCCGCTTTTGTGGCAATGCTTTCGCTGAATCACGGTAAAACCAATATGCTGTATGGAATTGTGCTTTTAGTGAATTTAGCCGCTTATGTTTTTACGGTAATTGTGCCGTAGGCTTGAACGGTTTGGGCGAACAGCAGTTCGCCCATTACCATCGTAGTGCGTTATAGATGGCTTGCCATCCTTGCGGTGTGTTTTTACTTTTAGATAATGCCCTGTTCTTCCAATTTTCCTAAGAAGTAAGGCATTTGAACTCGCCACCAAGGCCAGTCGTGATCGACATTGTGTCCCCAGTAATCAAACCATCCGGGAATTCCTTTTTCGGTAAACACTTCTTCTAAGCGTTGTGTACTGACGACGTGTTGTTCTTCCCATGCCCCTTGTCCGACAGCGACGATATAGTGGTTTTTGCGGTAGCGATCTAAGAACCAGCTATCGTGTTGATTCCAAAGGTAATCAATCGGTGAGTTGAAGTAAACCGCTTGGTCGCCGTGGTATTCATCGGTAAAAAAGCGGGCGTCATATACGCCGCTGAGTGCGATTGCGGTATCGAACAGATCCGGGTGGCGTAATGCAAAGTTAATCGTATGGTAAGCACCCATACTGCAACCTGTTGCAATCATCGCTCCGCCCCATTGGGATTCGTGGCGGATTAACGGCACTAATTCATTGATAATATAACGGTCATAAGCATTATGGGCTTGTGCCATATCGTGCCCGGATTTCCATTCGGCAAGCCAAGATTCGCTGTCGAATGAATCAGGGGTGTAGAACTTAATTAAGCCGCGATCGATAAAAGAGCGACATGCTTCGATCATGCCGAAGTTGCCGTATTCGTTTTGATTGCCGCCCGATGATGGGAATACGATAACCGGTTTGCCTGCGTGTCCATAGACATTGAAGTGCATTTCACGCCCTAATTCACCACTCCAGTGGCTACGTCTTTCAAAGTGCATTTTGTGTTCCTATTTTAATAGGTACAGCCTAAATGGCTGTACCCAACTACAAATAAATCAATGGATTAATATTTCTCTTGGGCAAAGCGGGTAATCTCGTGCATTTGCTCCATGGTTTCAGTACGTGCCAAAATACCGTGCTCACCCATAATTTTAGCGAAAACACCCGGTACGGTTTGCACGCTGATGATATTGGCTGCATATTTTTGGCATACTTCATCAATGGTGTGTTTGTAGTTTTTATTCGCTTTACGTGCGATATAAACCACATTCCAAGGATGGGTAATATTTGAGTAGAATTTGTTCTCTTTAACGATATTCGCGTACTCTCTGAATACGTCAAAATCATTTGCATAGTTCCACATATCAATGGTTAAACCACCCGGCGGACGGCAGTTGATTTCAAGCGGCATTAATTCGCCGGTTTTTTTCACACGGAAGTATTCAAAGTGGAAGAAACGTTCGCGGACGTTGAATGCGTCCACACATTTCTGACCGAGTTTTACCAAATCTTCTTTGATTTCACGTGGTACGTAGTAGAACATATCGTTATCTTTTTCGACGGTTTCCAACACTACTTCAGAATACTCGAGGCTTGAATAGAACACGATATTGCCGTCTTTATCGGTTAAGCCGTCAAAAGTCACGATATCGCCTTCGATAAACTCTTCCATAATGTATTCAACGTGCGCATTTTTATAACCGAAGAAAGCTTCTAATTCGTCTGCGGATTTGATTTTGTAGGTATCGCTTGCTCCAACACCGGAATTTGGTTTGATGATAACCGGGAAATTAAGCTCTTTTGCCAGTTTGCGAGCATCTTCATCGTCTTTAAACACACGACCTTTCGCCACTTTTAAGCCTGCTTTGCGGAATACTTCTTTCATCTGAGCTTTGGTTTTGATTGCCAACATATCTTCGTTTTTATAACCGAAGACATTGAAATCGGTACGCAATTTGGCATCTAACTCAAGCCAGTATTCGTTGTGCGACTCGACTCGATCAATGCGACCGTATTTATGCGCAAAATAGCCGACCGCACGGTAAACTTGTTCGTAGTCTTCCATATTATCGACACGATAATATTCGGTCAGCGAGTTGCGTAAGCCTTCGCTTAATTGCTCGTAAGGTGTGTCTGCAATTCCCAACGTATTAAACCCACTTTCACGCAATCTGACCGCAAAGGTTTCAAAATTGGTCGGAAAGTGAGGGGAAATCATCACAAAGTTCATTGGTTTGGACATAGTTCTTCCTCAAAATCGTAAATAAATATAGTAAGCGGTAAGATTCTAAGCTAATTTTGCAAAGAGGTGAATAGAATCACAACCTTGGGCGATTATATTGTAATGGGGCGGTAAAGAGAATCTCACAAATCAAATTGTTTCATCGTACCAGTTAAGGAACGATAAAGCATTTTATGTATACAAAATAGTCATTTGTTAAAGTTTTTTATAAAACTGTTAAGCAAAGCACACTTTTCTTTACTTAACAGGTTGGAATAATGCCCCAATCTGCGTATAATTGACTAGATTTTGATTGCATAACTTTAAGTTAGTTTACAGTTCGCAATCGTTTACTTTTACTGAGTTTTAGTTAACCAATGTCAATCGTCATCGAGCAAACGAAGCAACTATATCGTCGGGCACTGCTGCTTGAATGTATTGTTACCATTATTGTTGCAAGTGTTGTGATGATGTGGTCGGGCGGGCATAGCGGTTTTTCGCTTTTATTGGGTGAACTGGCAGGGCTTTTGCCCCACTGGATCTTCGTCTATTGGATTTTTTTTCGTAAATATGCAAAAAACCCTCATAAAATGACCGCTTTCTACTTGGGCGAAGGGCTAAAATGGGTAACAACCATTATTATTATCGTGGCTGCGTTTACCTTATATCGTGAACTAAACTTGATTGCGTTTTTCTGTGGATTCTTTTTAATGTTGGTATGTAATAATTTATTTACCATTCTATTAAAGTGGCGTTCAAAATAACATTTCTTTTAATTTCAAAGGGATAAATTATGGCAGGTGAAACTTCGGCTGACTATATTAGTCACCACTTATCATTCCTCAAAACAGGAGATGGTTTCTGGAATGTGCATTTGGATACCTTGTTCTTTTCATTGGTAGCAGGTGTTATTTTCCTTTTCTTCTTTTCTCGTGCAGCGAAAAAAGCAACGGACGGAGTGCCGGGTAAATTTCAATGCTTTGTTGAAATATTAATCGGATGGGTTGACGGCTTAGTCAAAGATAACTTCCACGGTACCCGTGAAGTGGTTGCACCTTTAGCGTTAACGGTATTCTGTTGGGTATTCCTTATGAATGCCATTGACTTAATTCCGGTAGATTACCCGCCTCAGTTGGCTGCGTTATTTGGTATTGAATACTTACGTGCGGTACCGACGGCGGATATCAGTGCAACGCTGGGTATGGCTATTTGCGTATTTTGTTTAATTATTTTCTACACCATTAAATCGAAAGGTTTTTCCGGTTTTGTGAAAGAATATACGCTTCATCCGTTTAACCACTGGGCATTTATTCCGGTTAACTTTGTACTTGAAATCGTAACGTTATTGGCAAAACCGATTTCTCTTGCATTCCGTTTATTCGGTAATATGTATGCGGGTGAGTTAATTTTTATCCTGATTGCAGTAATGTATATGGCGGATAACTTCTTGCTTCAAGCATTAGGTTTGCCGTTACACTTGGCTTGGGCGATTTTCCATATTTTGGTTATTACGTTACAAGCCTTTATCTTTATGATGCTAACGATTGTTTACTTGAGTATTGCTTATAATAAAGCGGATCACTAAACAAAGTGGACGGGTAAGCGGTCACTTTTTTGCAAAATTTTGCAATAATCAGACCGCTTGTAGAGTCCGAACATATTTTTAAAACTTTTTTATTAACCCTAGCCGTAAGGCTTATTTCCTCAATTTATGGAGAACATTATGGAAACTGTAATTACAGCAACTATTATTGGTGCATCAATCCTACTCGCTTTCGCGGCACTCGGTACTGCGATTGGCTTTGCTATCTTAGGCGGTAAATTCTTAGAGTCATCAGCTCGTCAACCTGAATTAGCAAGCAGCTTACAAACTAAAATGTTTATCGTTGCAGGTCTTCTTGATGCGATTGCAATGATTGCAGTAGGTATTTCTTTACTTTTCATCTTCGCAAACCCGTTCATTGATTTATTGAAATAAGTCGGATTTGTTTTTAACCGTAGTTACTCATTGGTAACTTAGCCGACTTAAGGAGGGCGTTGTGAACTTAAATGCAACACTAATAGGCCAACTGATTGCATTCTCACTGTTTGTGTGGTTTTGCATGAAATTCGTGTGGCCACCGCTTATTAAAGCGATTGAAACGCGTCAGGCGAATATTGCCGATGCGCTTGCCGGCGCTGAAAAAGCGAAGCAAGAACAAGCTGATACTAAAGTTTTAGTTGAGCAAGAACTCGCTAAAGCTCGTGAGGAAGCACAACATATCATTGATTTAGCAACTAAACGTCGCAATGAAATTTTAGAATCTGTCCAAGCCGAAGCTGAAGCAGAGCGTGCGAAAATTATTGAGCAGGGGTATGCCGAAGTTGAAAGCGAGCGTAAACGTGTTCAAGAAGAACTTCGTCAAAAAGTGGCTGCATTGGCGGTTGCCGGTGCAGAGAAAATTGTGGGTCGTTCTGTTGACGCAGCGGCAAACAATGACATCATTGATAAGCTAGTTGCAGAATTATAATTAAGGGGGGCAGATGTCACAATTAACAACAGTAGCTCGCCCCTATGCTAAAGCAGCTTTTGATTTTGCTTTAGAACAAGGTCAGTTAGATAAATGGCAGGAAATGTTACAGTTTTCTGCACTGGTTACCGACAATGATGAAGTTAAAGCGTTTATTCATTCATCATTATCACCAGCCAAAATTGCCGATACTTTTATCGCAATTTGTGGAGATCAACTCGATCAATATGGGCAAAATTTCATTCGAGTCATGGCTGAAAACAAACGTCTCGCTGCGTTACCGTCAGTATTAGCCAGTTTTAACCAAATCCGAGCAGAGTATGAGGCGGTTAAAGATGTGTTTGTAACATCTGCAACCAAATTAACCAAGGCACAGGAAAATAAAATCGCAGATGCGATGAAGAAAAAGTTAAACAGTGATGTGCGCGTGACGGTAGAAGTCGATTCTACGTTAATCGCAGGCGTGATTATCCGTTACGACGATATTGTTATTGATGGCAGTAGTCGTGGTCAGTTAAATCGTTTGAGCCAAGAGTTGTGCTTGTAAGAGGAATAGAAAATGCAACTAAATTCTACAGAAATTAGTGAATTGATTAGAAAACGTATTGCACAGTTCAATGTGGTCAGTGATGCACATAGTACTGGTACGATCGTTTCAGTAAGCGATGGAGTTCTTCGTATCCATGGCTTAACGGATGTAATGCAGGGTGAGATGATTGCATTACCCGGCAATCGTTATGCGATTGCATTAAACTTAGAAAGAGATTCTGTCGGTGCGGTAGTAATGGGTCCATATGCTGATTTAGCAGAAGGTATGGAAGTTCAATGTACCGGTCGTATTTTAGAAGTGCCTGTCGGTCGCGGTTTATTAGGTCGTGTAGTGAATACTTTAGGTCAACCGATCGACGGTAAAGGTGAAATCGTAAATGACGGTTTTTCTCCGGTTGAAGTAATTGCTCCGGGCGTTATCGATCGTCAATCGGTCGATCAACCGGTACAAACCGGTTATAAAGCCGTTGACTCCATGGTGCCAATCGGTCGTGGTCAGCGTGAGTTAATCATCGGTGACCGTCAAACGGGTAAAACTGCATTAGCAATTGATGCGATCATTAACCAACGTGATTCAGGCATTAAATGTATTTATGTGGCGATTGGTCAAAAAGCGTCAACCATTTCTAACGTAGTACGTAAATTAGAAGAACACGGTGCGTTACAAAATACTATCGTGGTGGTAGCGAGTGCGTCAGAATCCGCAGCGCTGCAATATCTTGCACCTTATGCAGGTTGTGCAATGGGCGAATACTTCCGTGATCGCGGTGAAGATGCGTTAATCGTTTACGATGATTTATCTAAACAAGCGGTAGCTTACCGTCAAATTTCATTGTTATTACGCCGTCCACCAGGTCGTGAAGCATATCCGGGTGACGTATTCTATCTACACTCTCGTTTACTTGAGCGTGCTGCGCGTGTAAATGCGGATTATGTAGAACGTTTCACCAATGGTGCAGTAAAAGGTCAAACCGGTTCTTTAACCGCATTACCGATTATTGAAACCCAAGCAGGCGACGTTTCGGCATTCGTTCCGACGAACGTAATTTCGATTACCGACGGTCAGATTTTCTTAGAAACCAGCTTCTTTAACGCAGGTCTTCGACCGGCGGTTAACCCGGGTATTTCGGTATCTCGTGTGGGCGGTTCTGCACAAACTAAAGTGGTTAAAAAATTAGCCGGTGGTATTCGTACAGCCCTTGCACAATATCGTGAGTTAGCAGCCTTTGCTCAGTTTGCTTCGGATTTGGATGATGCAACCCGCAAGCAGCTTTCACACGGTCAAAAAGTGACTGAGTTGCTTAAACAGAAACAATTTGCGCCAATGTCGGTTGCACAACTAGCATTATCATTAGCGGCGGCCGAATTTGGTTATTTGGATAATGTTGAGGTTGAGCGCATTGGTTCATTTGAAGCAAATCTTCTTGATTATGCAAACAACAATTATGCGGACTTTATGAAAGATTTAACCAAATCGGGCGACTACAATGATTCTGTTAAAGAGAAATTAGTCGAGATTTTGGATAGTTTCAAAAAGAATAGTGCGTGGTAATTCTACTTTAGCGGAGAAATAATATGGCAGGTGCTAAAGAGATTAGAACCAAAATTGCAAGTGTTCGTAATACGCAAAAAATTACCAAAGCAATGGAAATGGTTGCAGCTTCTAAAATGCGTAAAACGCAAGAAAGAATGTCTGCATCTCGTCCGTATTCAGATACCATTCGTAAGGTAATCAGCCATATTGCCAAAGGAAGTATTGGTTATAAACATCCTTTTTTAACCCCAAGAGAAGTGAAAAAAGTCGGCTATCTTGTGGTTTCGACTGACCGTGGTTTATGCGGAGGTTTAAACGTAAACCTCTTTAAAGCGGTGCTTAATGAGTTTAAGCAAAAAGAAGAAAAAGGAATTAAAACACGTGTCGGTTTGATAGGAAGTAAGTCAATCAGTTTCTTCTCAAGCATGGGAATTGAAATTGCCGCGCAAATCTCAGGTTTGGGAGATGCGCCGGAGGCTGAACGTATAGTCGGTATTGTAAACGGAATGATTAATCGATTCCGAGAAGGTGAAATTGATGAAGTTTATGTGGTTTATAACCGCTTCATTAACACCATGTCGCAAAAACCGGTTGTACAAAAATTACTTCCTTTGCCTACGCTTGAAGATGATGATTTGGCATCTAGCGGTTCATGGGATTATCTCTATGAGCCGGATCCGAAATCATTACTAGATAGCTTACTTGTACGCTATTTAGAAGCTCAAGTGTATCAAGCAATAGTGGATAACCTTGCGTCTGAACAGGCAGCACGAATGGTGGCGATGAAAGCAGCAACGGATAACGCAGGCAACTTAATCAGTGAGTTACAGTTGGTGTATAACAAAGCTCGCCAAGCAAGTATTACGAATGAATTAAATGAAATTGTTGCGGGCGCCGCAGCAATTTAACAATGAATAGAGGAACGGTAATGGCAACGGGAAAAATTGTACAAATCATCGGTGCGGTAATCGATGTTGAGTTTCCACAAGATGCAGTACCAAAAGTTTATGATGCATTGAAAGTTGAAACAGGTTTAACCCTTGAAGTTCAACAACAATTAGGCGGTGGCGTAGTACGCTGTATCGCTCTTGGTACATCTGATGGTTTAAAACGTGGCTTAAAAGTTGAAAATACGAATAAAGCGATTGAAGTACCGGTCGGTACGAAAACGCTTGGTCGTATTATGAACGTATTAGGTGAGCCTATTGATGAAGCGGGTCCTATCGGTGAAGAAGAGCGTTGGACGATTCACCGTGCGGCACCAAGTTATGAAGATCAAGCTAACAGCACAGAACTTTTAGAAACAGGGATCAAAGTTATCGACTTGATCGCACCGTTTGCTAAAGGGGGTAAAGTTGGCTTATTCGGTGGTGCCGGCGTAGGTAAAACCGTAAATATGATGGAGTTAATCCGTAACATCGCAATCGAACACTCAGGTTACTCTGTGTTCGCAGGTGTTGGTGAGCGTACTCGTGAGGGTAACGACTTCTACCACGAGATGAAAGACTCTAACGTATTAGATAAAGTATCACTGGTTTATGGTCAGATGAACGAGCCACCGGGTAACCGTTTACGTGTTGCGTTAACCGGTTTAACCATGGCGGAAAAATTCCGTGACGAAGGTCGTGACGTGTTATTCTTCGTGGATAACATCTATCGTTATACCCTTGCAGGTACGGAAGTATCAGCGTTATTAGGTCGTATGCCATCTGCGGTAGGTTACCAACCAACGCTTGCGGAAGAAATGGGTGTTCTACAAGAACGTATTACGTCAACCAAAACAGGTTCTATCACCTCGGTTCAAGCGGTTTATGTTCCTGCAGATGACTTAACAGACCCATCACCGGCAACAACCTTTGCTCACTTAGACTCAACGGTTGTATTAAGCCGTAATATCGCATCATTGGGTATTTACCCTGCGATCGACCCGCTTGATTCGACATCACGTCAATTAGACCCACTCGTTGTTGGTCAAGAGCACTATGATGTTGCTCGCGGCGTACAAAAAACACTTCAACGCTATAAAGAGTTGAAAGATATCATCGCAATTCTTGGTATGGATGAGTTATCAGAAGATGACAAATTAGTCGTTGCTCGCGCACGTAAAATCGAACGTTTCTTATCACAACCATTCCACGTGGCAGAAGTGTTCAACGGCGTACCGGGTAAATTTGTTGCATTAAAAGATACCATCCGTGGCTTTAAAGGCATTTTAGCAGGCGAATACGACCATATTCCGGAACAAGCGTTCTATATGGCAGGTTCAATTGACGAAGTGGTTGAAAGAGCCAACAAGATGTAATTGTTCTTTGAACAAAGGAGAACAAAATGACATCATTTGAACTCACAGTCGTTAGTGCAGAGAGTAAAATCTTTGAAGGTCAAGTAACGAGCGTTCGAGTTTCAGGGGTAGATGGGGAATTAGGTGTCTACGCAGGGCACACCCCACTATTAACCGCCATTAAACCGGGTATGGTAAAATTCACTTTGGATGATGACAAAGAAGAATATATCTATGTCTCGGGCGGATTCCTTGAAGTTCAACCAACTGTTGTGACCGTGCTTGCAGACGTTGCGATTCGTGGAGAAGAACTCGATGAACAACGTATCCTTGCAGCAAAACGCAAAGCAGAAGAAACAATGAGTAAGACAAATGAAGCGGACTTAACTGCAAAACTGTCTAGAGAAATTGCGAAACTGCGTGTTTACGAACTCACGAAAACGAAATTAGCGAATAGACGTTAATCTTATATACAGAAGCGCCTTAATATTTTTTATGTTAAGGCGTTTTTATTTCTTATTTCCAAAGGCTCTCTATGGCAACAATGAAGGACATTGCCCGCATTGCAGGTGTTTCACTTTCAACCGTTTCTCATGTGGTGAATAATTCCCGTTTTGTCAGTGAAGAAATTACCTTAAAAGTGAAAAAAGTGATTGAAGAGCTCAATTACCGTCCTTCACTGGTGGCAAGAAGTTTAAAAGTTAAAGAAACCAACACGATTGGTATGATAGTGACGACCAGTAACAACCCCTTTTTTGCCGAAGTAGTTCGCCATGTCGAACGTTATTGTGAACGCCATCATTATCACCTGATTTTAGTCAATACCGACGGAAACAGCCAAAATTTACAGCAACATCTAGAGCGATTGTTATTAAAACAAGTTGATGGTTTGTTATTGATGTGTGCAGAACCACAAAATTTTGACTTAAGTGCTATTACTCATTTAACACTTCCAATGGTTGTGATTGACTGGTGGCAACAACCATTAAATGTCGATATTATTCACGAAAATTCAGAGTTAGGCGGGAGTCTTGCGACAAAAGCATTAATTGATGCTGGCTATCAGGATATTGCTATTATTACCGGTGAACTTTCAAAACCTTTGGCTCAAAACCGTTTAGCTGGCTACAAGCGGGTACTTTTAGAGAATAATTTGCAAATTCACCCTGAATGGATTATCGAAAGCCATTTCCATTATGACGGTGGTGTCGAGGCGATGACTAAATTATTGGCGTTGGAAAACCGCCCTCGAGCTGTTTTTGCCATGAGTGATAGTATTGCGATTGGTGCGTATCAAGTGATTCAACGAGCAGGATTGCGTATTCCACAAGATATTGCGATTATCGGTTACGATAATATCGAACTGGCTCAATATCTTTACCCGCCTCTTTCTACTATTCATCAACCTAAAGCCCGATTAGCGAAAGCCGCGGTTGAGAAATTAATTTTACGTATTCACCAACCTCAAGCAGAAGTAGAAGCCATAAAACTTACCCCTGAATTAATCATTCGCGACTCTTTTTAAGTTTATTTTTTGAAGTAGCTCACATTTCTAAACTAACTTAATTGTCTTTTTATTATTTTTTATCTATCTTGTAATTATCGAAACGTTTCGATGACTTTTTAAGGAGGGTTTGTGATGAAAAAGACAACAATCTTAAATGCTCAACTTTCTCATATGATTGCCACAATGGGGCATACTGACGGATTAACCATTTGTGATACGGGATTGCCTATTCCTACCGAGCAACATTGTATTGATTTGGCTTTAACCCAAGGTGTGCCTGACTTTCTGACCACACTAAAAGTCGTACTCAGTGAACTTTTTATTGAAAAAATCGTATTAGCCGAAGAAATTAAAACGATTAATCCTCAAATTGAACAACAGCTATTAGAGATCATTCATCAAACACAAAGAGTACAACAAAATACCATTGACATTCTCTATATTCCACACAGTGAATTTAAGCAACAAAGTAACCAAGCTAAAGCTGTCGTCAGAACGGGAGAATGTAGTCCGTATGCCAATGTTATTCTCTATTCGGGCGTACCGTTTTAGGTGGATATGATGAAAACCTTACTCAAAATTAGCGGAATAGATAAAGCCTTTCCCGGTGTTCAGGCACTTAAAAATGCTTGTTTGAATGTCTATGCCGGTAGAGCGATGGCGTTAATGGGTGAAAATGGGGCGGGTAAATCCACCTTAATGAAAATTCTCACCGGAATTTATCAACGTGATGCAGGCACGATTGAATATCTGGGACAAGCGGTGACATTTGCCAATCCGAAGGCCTCTCAAGAAGCCGGATTGAGCATTATTCACCAAGAGCTGAATATTTTGGGAAATTTGTCGATTGCCGAAAATATCTTTCTTGGTCGTGAATTTACGCACCCTTGGGGCGGTATTGATTGGCGTAAAATGTATGCGGAATCCGACCGCTTGTTAGCCCGACTTGGGGTCACCCACTCTAGCCGTTTGCCTGCAGGTGAGCTTTCTATCGGTGAACGACAAATGGTAGAAATTGCGAAAGCCTTGAGCTTTGAATCCAAAGTGATTGTCATGGATGAACCGACCGATGCGCTGACGGATACGGAAACCGAAGCGCTGTTTGCGGTAATTCGTGAGTTGAAAGCGGAAGGTCGTGGCATTGTCTATATTTCCCACCGTATTAAAGAAATTTTCCAAATTTGTGATGATGTGACTGTTTTGCGTGACGGGCAATTTATTGGTGAAAAAGCTGTTGTTGATTTAAACGAAGATCAGTTAATTGAAATGATGGTCGGACGAAAATTGGAAGAACAATATCCGCATATCGACACCGATCAAAGTAGTGTACGTCTTGAAGTCAATGATTTGACGGGAAGTGGTGTTCATCAAATTTCATTTAACCTGAAAAAAGGCGAAATTCTCGGTGTTTCAGGGTTAATGGGCGCAGGGCGAACCGAGTTGATGAAAGTACTTTACGGGGCATTGCCACGTACATCAGGCTCAGTCAAATTAGATGGCAAAGACATTTATAACCAGACTGCTCAAAATGGATTAGATAACGGCATTGTCTATATTTCTGAAGACCGCAAGGGTGACGGTTTAGTGCTAGGTATGTCGGTGAAAGAGAATATGTCGTTGACCGCATTAGAGCAATTTTCCCGCTACGGACGAATTGATAAAGTTCGAGAGAATATGGTCGTCACGGATTTTATTGAGCTGTTTAATATCAAAACCCCCAATGCCGAAAAAATTATCGGAGAACTTTCCGGCGGAAATCAGCAAAAAGTGGCGATTGCCAAAGGCTTAATGACCCGTCCGAATGTGCTGATTTTAGATGAGCCGACCCGAGGTGTCGATGTCGGGGCAAAAAAAGAAATCTATCAACTGATCAATAAATTTAAAGCGGAAGGGCTGAGTATCATTTTAGTGTCATCCGATATGCCGGAAGTTTTGGGAATGTCCGATCGTATTTTAGTGATGCGGGAAGGGCGCATCAGCGGTGAATTTAGCCGTCAAGAAGCGACGCAAGAGAAATTATTGGCGGCGGCAATAGGTAAAACAAGCGGTTAGATCTCATAGGAAATTTGCAAATGAATAAATCGTTTAACCTCACTAAATTTTTAATCGACCAACGGTCGATTATCGCGTTAATCACGTTGATTGTCGTGGTGTCATTTTTAAATCCGGATTTTTTTACTACGGATAACTTGCTCAATATTTTGCGTCAAACCTCGGTGAACGCCATTATTGCGATTGGCATGACTTTTGTGATTTTGATTGCCGGCATTGATTTATCGGTCGGTTCGGTATTGGCACTGACCGGTGCGGTAGCCGCAACGTTAGTCGGTATGGATTTACCGGTTTATATGGTGATTCCTACCGTACTGATTTTTGGCGGGCTGATTGGCTTGTTGAACGGATCACTGGTGGCGTTCGGTAAAGTACAGGCCTTTATGGCAACCTTGATTACGATGCTGTTATTACGTGGCGTGACCATGATTTATATGGGTGGTCGCCCGATTAGCACCGGTTTTTCCGAGAATGCCGAGGCCTTCGCCGAAATCGGTACGGGGATTTGGCTCGGTATTCCGGTTCCTGTTTGGCTGATGTTTGTCTTATTTACATTAGGTTGGTTTGTGCTCACTCAAACTCGTATAGGACGTTATATTTACGCTCTCGGTGGCAACGAAGCGGCAACGGCGCTTTCAGGGATTAACGTCAATAAAGTGAAACTGTTTGTGTTTGCGGTAAGTGGTGTATTAGCCGCTCTTGCAGGTTTGATTGTGACTTCTCGTTTAGGATCTGCCCAACCGACGGCAGGAACAGGCTATGAATTAGATGCAATAGCCGCCGTCGTGGTGGGAGGCACCAGTCTTATGGGCGGTAAAGGTCGTATTATCGGTACGTTAATCGGTGCATTAATTATCGGTTTCTTGAGCAATGCCTTGAATTTATTAGACATTGACTCTTACTATCAACTGGTTGCGAAAGCACTGGTAATCTTAGCTGCAGTTATCTTAGATAACTTCATTGGTCGTAAAAAAGTCTAGTTGTTCTAAGACATTATTCTTCATTACATAGGAGATTTTTATGAAAAAATTCACTTCATTAGCGATTGCATTAGGTTTAGCATTCAGTACATCAGCAATGGCAAAGGAAACTATCGCACTGGCAATTTCAACCTTAGATAACCCATTTTTTGTGACCTTGAAAGAAGGTGCAGAGAAAAAAGCCAAAGAATTAGGCTATAACTTAGTGGTGTTGGATTCACAAAATGACCCGGCTAAAGAGCTGTCTAATGTCGAAGATGTGACAGTACGTGGTGCAAAAGTGTTATTGATCAACCCAACCGATTCTGAAGCGGTAGGCACAGCCGTTGCGGTAGCCAATAAGAAAAATATTCCGGTGATCACCTTAGACCGTGGTGCAAATAAAGGTAATGTCGTGAGCCATATTGCCTCCGATAACGTGGCAGGCGGAAAAATGGCGGGGGATTTTATCGCTGAAAAAGTCGGTAAAAATGCCAAAGTGATTCAATTGGAAGGTATTGCAGGTACCTCTGCAGCGCGTGAACGTGGTGAAGGCTTTAAACAAGCGGTGGAAGCTAACCAATTTGAACTGCTTGCCAGCCAACCAGCGGATTTCGACCGTACTAAAGGTTTAAATGTCATGGAAAACTTACTTGCCAGCCACGGTTCTGCCAAAGCGGTATTTGCTCAAAATGATGAAATGGCATTAGGCGCTTTACGTGCGATCAAAGCATCAGGTAAAAACATTTTAGTGGTTGGTTTTGACGGTACGGATGATGCGGTAAAAGCCGTTAATGGTGGACAACTTGCTGCAACTATTGCTCAACAACCGGAAAAAATCGGTGAGTTAGGGGTAGAAGCGGCGGATAAAGTGTTGAAAGGTGAAAAAGTTGAAGCACAAATCCCGGTTCCGTTAAAAGTCATTTCTAAATAGTTTGTTGGTAGGGGCAAATCACATTTGCCCCATTTTCATACTAGGGGCGAAAGATATTTCGCCTCTATATTTAGGAGCAGTTATGAAAAAACTCTGTGTTCTCGGTAGTATCAATGTTGATCATGTCATTCGAGTACCTTATTTCCCCAAAGCGGGGGAAACCTTAACGGGTTATGGCTATCAAATTGCCTATGGCGGAAAAGGGGCAAATCAAGCGGTTGCTGCAGCTCGTGTTGGAGCGAAAGTCAGCTTTATCGGTGCGATTGGCGATGATCAAATCGGACAAACGATGAAACAAGCTTTTGAACAAGATGGTATCGATATTTCGGCAATCTGTGTCATTCCAAATCAATCAACGGGGCTGGCGATGATTCAAGTTGCCGATTCGGGTGAAAATAGCATTGTGATTTCCGCCGGGGCAAATGCGGATCTTTCCGAAGCCTTAGTTGAACAACATAAATCACATATAGAACAAGCGGACATTCTGCTGATGCAGTTAGAAAGCCCGTTACAAGCGGTCACTTTAGCCACAAAATTTGCAAAAACAGCCGGGGTAAAAGTGGTGTTAAATCCCGCACCGGCTCAACCTTTACCGGACAGTTTGTTATCACACATTGACATCATTACCCCAAATGAAACGGAAGCGGAAATACTGACAGGGATTAAAGTGACCGATGAGAAAACGGCAACAGTAGCAGCAAACCATTTTCATCAACTAGGGATCGAAACGGTATTGATTACCCTAGGTTCAAAAGGCGTGTATTACAGTGAAAAAGGGCGAGGCGAAATTATTCCGGGTTTCCGAGTTGATGCAGTAGATACAACAGCCGCAGGCGATACCTTTAACGGCGCTTTTGTGACGGCATTATTGGAAGGAAAATCAGCTAAAGATGCGATTCGTTTTGCACATGCAGCTGCTGCTATTTCTGTCACGAGAATGGGGGCTCAAACAGCAATTCCGAGACGAGAAGATGTCGATCAGTTTTTACAAGACAGGAGATAAAAACGAAACCTTTATCCCCTTTGAAAGCTTTATAGGCTAAATATTGTACAAGCGGTTCTTTGCACCTATTACTATGCTTAAATTTACCGCTTGTTCGCTTTTTTAGATTTTCAAACAGAGATATTTCATTTCTAAGAACTCATCGAGCCCGTATTTAGAACCTTCTCTACCTAGCCCGGATTCTTTTACTCCGCCAAAAGGCGCAATTTCATTGCTGATTAATCCTTCATTAATCCCAACCATGCCATATTCCAATGCTTCAGACACTCGCCAAATACGGCTTATATCTTGAGTAAAGAAATAAGACGCTAAGCCAAACTCGGTGTCATTTGCCATCTGAATCACTTCTTCTTCCGTTTCGAATTTAAAAATCGGCGCTAAAGGAGCAAAGGTTTCATCGCCGGCAACCAGCATTGATTGGGTAACATCGCGCAATAAGGTGGGTTCAAAGAAAGTACCGCCTAATTCACTGGCTTTTCCCCCCATCACAACTTTCGCACCAAGCTCTAGCGCATTGTGAATATGTTGGTTTACTTTATCAACGGCAGCTTGACTAATTAAAGGCCCCATGGTCACGCCCGTTTCATTGGCGCTTCCCAGTTTAATTTGGCTGACTTTTTGTTGGAATTTTGCAAGAAATTGTTCATAAATGCCCGCTTGTACGTAAATACGGTTGGTACAAACGCAAGTTTGTCCGCTGTTACGGAATTTCGAGGCAAAAACGCCTTCAACGGCATTATCCAAATCCGCATCATCAAACACGATAGAAGGAGCGTTTCCGCCCAGTTCTAAAGCGAGTTTTTTCACGGTGCAAGCGGATTGTTCCATTAAAATTTTGCCGACTCGGGTAGAACCTGTGAAAGTTACTTTACGTACGATAGGGCTTTCGGTAAGCGTTTTACCAATCGCAACGGCATCAGTACCGGTGACAATGTTTAACAATCCTTTCGGTAAGCCGGCTTGATGAGCAAGCTCTGCCAAAGCTAATGCTGATAGAGGTGTTTCTGCCGCGGGTTTCACAACTACTGCACAGCCGGCGGCTAAAGCCGGAGCAGCTTTGCGAGTAATCATGGCATTAGGGAAATTCCACGGGGTAATGGCTGCGACGACACCGATCGGCTGCTTAATCACCATCAGCCGATGATTGGTTTTATCCGACGGTAAAATATCGCCGTAAATCCGCTTGGCTTCTTCTGCAAACCATTCGATAAAACTGGCGCCGTATGCAATCTCACCACGACTTTCGGCAATCGGTTTACCTTGCTCTAAACTCAGAATTTGAGCCAATTCTTCTTGGTTTTGCATCACCAATTCAAACCAACGGCGTAAGATATTTGCCCGCTCTTTAGGAAGTGCTTTTGCCCACGCTTTTTGTGCAACTTCTGCGGCAAGAATGGCTTGTTCCGTCTCTTTTTGCCCTAAATCCGCGACTTGGCAAATTTCTTCAAGCGTCGCCGGGTTGGTGACGGAGAAGGTTTTACGATCTACAGCATTAATATACTGACCATCAATATAGGCTTGGGTTTTGAGTAGGGTGAAGTTTTGCATAATAGGCTCCGTTTAATACACTTGCGGCGCAATTGAGGCTGTCGGCAATTTATCCGTGTTAAATTTTTGTGCGAGATTTTTTAATGCGTTCATAAGCAGTGATGTATCCACCCCAACGGCAACGAAGGTACAACCGAGTGATAAATAGTGTTTTGCCATTTTTTCATCGGCATACAAAATTCCTGCCGCTTTACCTGCTCGGGTTATGGTATGAATGGCCTGTTCAATTGTCTGTTGAACTTTGGGATGTGTAGGATTGCCTAAAAATCCTAATGACGCACTTAAATCCGCAGGGCCGATAAAGACACCATCAACCCCATCTACATTTACGATTTCCTCTAAATTGTCCAAACCTTTTTTATTTTCTACTTGAACAAGCAAACAGATCTCCTCATCGGCTTGCTGTAGATAATTCGGTATGTTATTCCAACGAGACGCACGGGCTAACGCACTACCAACCCCCCGAATACCTTTCGGAGGGTAATGAATTGCCTGTACCAGCTGTTTGGCTTGCTCTGCCGATTCTACCATTGGGATTAATAATGTCTGTACACCGATATCCAACATCTGCTTAATCAGGTGTGTTTCGCCAATCACAGGGCGGATAATCGGTGTTGTCGGATAGGCAGCAATAGTTTGTAATTGATGAAGCAGGCTACGTAGATCGTTTGGGGCGTGTTCTGCATCTAACAATAACCAATCAAATCCCGCATTGGCTGCCAATTCACAGGCATAACCGTCAGCCAATCCGACCCATAAGCCGATTTGCGCTTGATTATGTTTTAGGGCTTGTTTAAAGGCGTTTTGCATACACTCTCCTATACAAACTGCATTGAAATACTGCCTAATTCGTGATAATCGACATGGAAGGTATCGCCACGGCGGGCAGCGACAGGGCGGGTGAACGAGCCGCCGAGAATAATTTCACCGGCTTTTAATGTTACGCCATAAGGGTGCAATTTATTCGCAAGCCACGCAACGCCTTTAATCGGATTATTCAGCACCGCAGCCGAAACGCCCGACTCTTCTACCACCCCGTTACGATACAGCACCGCCGCAACACGACGAAGATCGATATCCATCGGTTTTATAGCTCTACCGCCTAATACCACTCCTGCATTGGCGGCATTATCCGAAATGGTGTCAAATACCCGACGGGGGACTTTCGTGTGACGGTCAAATTGCTCGATACGGGCATCAATGATTTCTAAGGCGGGGATTACATAATCCGTCGCATCAATCACATCAAAAATAGTGCAGTTTGGTCCGCTTAACTCTTTTTTCAGAATAAAAGCCAACTCGACTTCTACTCTCGGTACAATAAAACGATCAAAGGGTATTTCTCCGTTTTCTTCAAAAAACATATCGTCTAATAAGGCGCCGTAATCCGGTTCGTCTATTTGTGAACTATTTTGCATAGCTTTGGAAGTTAAACCGATTTTATGCCCTTTGAGGGTTCTTCCTTCAGCAATTTTCATTGCGACCCACGCTTTTTGGATTTCATAGGCATCTTCAATGGTAATCTGTGGATAGGCTAGAGAAAACTGGCTGATTTGAGTACGTGTTTTTTCCGCATGATTTAATTGTTGTGCAGCTTGTTGAATTATATCTTGAGATAACATAGGTCACTCCGTCAATCGGTTTGGTTATTTGAATCTATGGTGAATATTATTTTTTTTGAAATTTAATATGTCATGAATTTCGCAAATCTCAAACGAGAGTGCAAAGTAGCGCTTGGCAAAAAGTGGCTCAAAAAATGAGGTTAATATTTTAAAAACCTGCTCACCAACGGGTTTTAAGGTTTCTACCGAACGCCCCGCCCCGATTTTTAATGTAATGTGAATAAAGGCATCATCTTCTTTGCCGTCTGCCATACGATAGACATCCACCCAGTGAACGCGGCTGCGAATACCGCCTAACGGAAAAATTCCCGTGTCGGCAAGATAGGTGTGTATCTCTGCAAACAGCGGTTGAAAGTCAATCTCTGAGCGTAGGTTATCCGTTGCTTCAATAATAAAATGGGGCATAGCATCTCCTGAGTTTGCAAATTTTTTGTGAGAAATGACCGCTTGTAGCATTGGGGTAACGCTATCGTTTACCCCAATGCGGTTATAAATGTGCTACCGGGAATACGGCATTAATTTGCCCCGTTCCCGAGCTTGGGAAGAGATCGGTTAAGATTTCTACGGGTTTGTCGTAGCTGTCCCAACCTAACATGCCCAATAACATCACGGTATCGTGCATACCACCTTCCCCCCGACAGAATTCGGCATATTCAGGCAACATCGTACAGAAATCTTTGAAATTACCGTTTTTCCACATATCGACTACGTGTAAGTCAATTTGGCGTTCAAATTCTCGGGTGTAACGGTTCATTCCCTCTTTGGCGAGATTATCGGGAATAAAATAGTGCGAAAGCGATCCGCTGGCTAATACCGCAACAGTTCCGTCATATTCTTTGATGGCTTCCAACACCGCCTCTCCCAACTTACGGCTATCTTCAAAAGAGTGAGAGGTACAAAATGCGGAGATGGAGATGACTTTGAAAGCTTTATCTTCATTCATATAACGCATTGGTACCAGTGTGCCGTACTCTAGTTTTAGGCTTTGAATTTCGTGAGCCTGCGCTCTTACGCCTTTGGCAACGGCTTTATCGACAATCAGGTGACCTAATGCAGGATTACCGTCGTAGTCAAAGGTAATGTCACGAATAAAGTGCGGTAGCTCGTTACTGGTATAAACGCCGGAAAAGTGGTCGCAACAGTTGATATGGTATGCGCTGTTTACCAACCAATGGGTATCAAATACGATAATGGTATCAACCCCTGCTTCACGACAGCGGCGGCTGATTTCTTTATGCCCTTCAATTGCTGAAGTCCGACAGCCGTAGTGTTTACCCGGCAGTTCGGATAAATACATTGAAGGTACGTGTGTAATTTTGGCAGCTAAAGCTAATTTTCCCATATGATGTCTCCTATTTGACTAGAGTCCCCAGCGAGGTATGTGGTGATCGTGCATGGATACGCACACATTTTTAATTTCAGCGAAGACTTCATAGCTGTATTCACCGCCTTCACGCCCGATACCTGATGCTTTGATGCCGCCGAACGGCTGTCTGAGATCCCGTACGTTTTGACTGTTTACAAAGACCATTCCCGCTTCAATGCCGTTAGATAAACGTAATGCCTTGGCAATATCTTTTGTCCAAATATAAGAGGCAAGTCCGTATTCCACATCATTGGCCAAACGAAGGGCTTCCGCCTCATCTTTAAATTTCATTAAACAGACGACGGGGCCGAAAATCTCTTCTTGGGCAATGCGCATGCGGTTATCAACATCGGCAAAAACGGTCGGTTGAATAAAGTTTCCTTTTTGTAAATGTGTCGGTAAATTTTTCGGACGTTCTAAGCCCCCGGCCAATAAGTTTGCGCCTTCTTCCATACCGATACGGATATAGCCTGTTACCTTATCGTAATGTTGGCGGGTAATCATTGCACCGACTTGGGTGTTGAAATCTTGCGGATCTCCGACAATCAAGCGTTTTGCCCGTTCTGCAAATTGTTTAACGAATTCGTCATAAACTGTTTCTTGGATAAAAATACGTGAACCAGCGGTACAACGTTCGCCGTTTAAGGAGAAAATGGTAAAGAGAGCGGCATCTAACGCACGTTCTAAATCGGCATCATCAAAAATGAGTACCGGGGATTTCCCCCCAAGTTCCATTGAGTATTTTTTAAGTCCTGCATTTTTTAGAATATGTTTACCCGTCGCCGTACCTCCTGTAAAAGAGATTGCCCGTACGTCATTGTGGGTAACTAAAGCCTGTCCGGCGGTAGCACCATAACCTTGTACTACATTAAAGACGCCTTCGGGAATTCCGGCTTCTAGCACTAAACGTCCCAGCTCGTTTGCGGTAAGCGGTGATAATTCTGACATTTTTAACACGGCAGTATTACCGAGAGCCAAGCACGGAGCCGTTTTCCATGTGGCTGTCATAAAAGGTACATTCCAAGGCGAAACCAGCCCACATACACCAACAGGTTGGTAGAGGGTATAGTTCAGCATTTTGTCATCAACCGGATAGCTATGTCCGTTCATTCTGGTGCAGACTTCGGCAAAGAACTCAAAGTTATGAGAGGCTCGTGGGATCAAAACATTTTTGGTTTGATGAATGGGCAAACCGGTGTCTAAGGTTTCCAATTCCGCCAGTTTTGGGACATTTTGATCGATTAATTCGCCGAGTTTACGCATTAAGCGCGCGCGCTCTTTAGCCGGGGTTTTTGACCATTTCGGAAAAGCCTCTTTGGCAGCTTTTACGGCAGCATTAATTTCAACTTCACCGCCGGAGGATACTTGGCAGATAACCTCTCCCGTTGCCGGGTTTAAATTTTCAAATGTTTGTTCGCCGGCAACTTCTTTGCCGTTGATCCAATGTTTTATTGTGTTCATTTTCGTCTCCCTATAAAAAATCAGTTCTGATGATTGAAAAACGCACTTTCACTGACGATGTAGTTGGTTAATTTGCCGATCTGCTCTATTTCAATTTCAACACAATCGCCGGCTTTTACATCTGCTAACCCTTTAGGTGTTCCTGTGGCAATCATATCGCCCGGCTGTAATGTCGTGATATGTGATAAATATTCGATCAGATAGCCAATATCAAAAATCATATCTTTAGTATTGCCCGATTGTTTAAGTTCGCCGTTGACATAGGTTTTTAAGCTTAGATTCATCGGATCTGCAACTTCTTCCTTATCCACAATCCAAGGACCGAGCGGTGTGGTACCGATACGGTTTTTCACCCGCAAATTAGGGCGATAGTAGTTTTCCAAATAATCTCGAATCGCATAATCATTGCACAGGGTGTAACCCGCTACATAATCCATAGCCTTATCACGGCTGACTTTTTTCGCAGTTTTACCAATTACTACTACAAGCTCGCATTCATAGTGCATATATTCGACATTATCCGGTCGCCATGTGGTTTGATTATGTCCGGTATAGGTATGATGAGTTTTTATAAAAACCAACGGTTTCTCCGGCGGCTGGAACGCTAATTCCGTTGCATGATCGGCATAATTTAGCCCCAAGGCATACATCATCCCGTTGGATGGCGGAAGCCAAGTGACAGCCGCTGCCGGAAGATATTGTCCTTGTTGGGTCAGTAATCCTTCTTCTCGTACTTCTACGCTATGAATTTGATTTTGATATAGAACTTTTGCATATTTACTCATCTTCATATCCTTAATTGATTTGGTTAGATAAGGATCCAAGCCCAACAAAAGAGACCTCGACACAATCCCCTTGGTTTACTAATACGGGGTTTGCATCTGTTCCCGTTAATAAAATATCGCCTGCTTGAAATGGAATAAATTGACTTAAAAAACTGATTAACTCGGCAATAGAATGTTGCATCGTAGGTTGTATATAAGCCTTTTTACGTTGTTGATTGACATTAATTTCAACCGCAACGGTTTCCGGTGAAGATAGTGCTAAGACATTCACCGGTTGCCCTAACACGCACCAACCTTCTTGGCAACGCCCTTCAATATCAGGGCGGTAATAACTGTTATTTGGTAATGAGTATAAAGCGACCGGTTGATATGCGCCCACGTATGAAAGGGCGTTTTCGACACTTACCCGGCTTGTTTGTCGGTTAAACACCACACCGAGATGAGGTTCCAGTCGTAACGAGGTATGGTTGGTCGGTATTGTGACAGCCCGCCCACTTTGGTTGTGCGTAGCTTCCGGTAAAACATAAATGACAGGTGTTGCCGGTAGAGATTTATACGGAGCTTGTTCAAATGTGGTTTGGTGTTGAGCCAATAGATTTTTGGCATTTAACGCAATGACAAAGACCGTAGGTTTACGTTCGTGTAATTGTGTAATTTGTTTTGCAAGAGAGATAGACATAATTTTCTCCATATTCCTCGTTAAAGTAGATGGACTAATCCCAAAGTAACTGCCGGTACACATGCCACCAATACGATACGAATCAGATCCGATGCAATGAATGGCAATACCCATTTAGAGGTTGATAACAACGGGGTTTCTTTATCCATTTTATTGATAATAAAAAGATTCATCCCAACAGGGGGAGTGATAAGCCCGATTTCTACCACCATCAATGCCACAATACCGAACCAAATGGTTTTATCTTGCGCCGACATACCCCAGAAATCTAAACCGAGAATAATCGGGTAGAAAATAGGAATAGTGAGTAAGATCATCGCTAAAGAATCCATCACACAGCCCAGCACCAAATAGATGAAAATGATACAAAACAGGACAAAAAGCGGTGCAAATTGCTGTGCAACAACCCAATCGGCCAGTTGATTCGGCATTTGGGTCAGTGCTAGTGCAGAGTTGAGTAAATCGGCACCGATTAACACCATAAAGATCATTGCACTGGAAATCGCTGTTTGAAGAATACTGTTAATGACTCCGTGCCATCTCAAATCGCCCGAAAGCCAAGCGATGATTCCACAAGCTGCCGCACCAATAGAAGCAGACTCCGTTGGGTTTGCCCACCCACCGTAAATACTGATGATGACAACTAAAAAGACGATAAAAATCGGCAATACCTTCACTTGAGATCTCAATGCTTGAGCAAACGGCACTTTTTCGGATGTCGGTCCGGCTTCCGGACGAAGTGTGACTAAAATTTTAATTACCGCAATATAGCCAAGTAATGCAATAATGCCCGGAACAATTGCCGCTACGAACAATTTACCGATAGATTCTTGAGTCAAAACCGCATAAATAATCAAAGGAACCGAAGGTGGAATTAAGATCCCAAGAGTCCCGCCGGCCGCTAATGTTGCGGTACTTAATTTTCCCGAATAGTTATGTTTCTTTAATTCCGGAATGGCGACTTGCCCCATTGTTGCAGCCGTAGCCAATGACGAGCCGCAAATCGCTCCGAATGCGGCACAGCTACCGGTCGCCGCCATCGCCAAACCGCCCCGCCAATGCCCGATAAAGCTACTTGCCGCTTGGAACAAAGATTTTGAAAGTCCACCGTTTGAAGCAAACTGCCCCATTAAAATAAACAGCGGTACTACGGCCAAATCGTAATTAGACAAACGGGCATACGCTAAACCGTTTAAGGTATACATTAAATTATTGAGATCGCCCTGCCCTAAATAGATATACAACCCCGCTGCGGCTAAAAACATTGAGATACTGATATGTACACGAATCAGCAACAAGGTCAGAAGGATTAAAAATCCTGTGATTCCCATCTCTAAACCAGACATCATCTTTTAATCCCTCGCAGTCAAATTAATCATAAAATAGTAGAGAGAGCAGCAACCCATCACCAAAAAACCGGGAAGAATCAATAAATTCGGTACCCACATTGGGAAAGAGAGTAACGTACTCACCTCACCGTACTCTTTAAGATCGGCGGTTTGCAGACTGATTCGCCAAACCAGTAATAACGCAACGAAAAAGAGTAAAAGATCTGCCAAAGCATCCAGTTTATTTCGCCAATGCACAGGCAATTTAAGGGTAAAAAAATCGACTTTGAGGTGTTCTGCCATCAAGGTACAGAATGGTAAGAACAGTGAAGACGCAACGGCACAACCCATTTGCATAATTTCAATATCACCGATAACGCCCGTCCCGCCTAATTTACGCCCAACCAAAGAGTAACAAGACATTGCGATTAATAGGAGGAACATTACTCCTCCTATAATTGCCATCAGTTTAGACAGATGGAATAACCCTATACCTATTGTTGAGCGAGAAACTTTGGGTGGAATCGCAATTGTATGTAGAGATTCACTCATTTGATTCTCCTATCAGCAATGATTACTGACTATGATGTTTAATCATTTGCTGTAAATCGGCTAACATCCCTTTGCCGTCTCTGCCTTGCTTATCCATTTCGGCAATCCAGTTTTGGCTAATCTGCTGAGTAAGCTGACGCATTTTTTCTGTTTGATCCGCCCCAAACTCTGTAATCACCCCTTTATTGGCTAAGACGCGCTGACGAGCATCGTCTTCGGCAATTTTCCATGCTTTAGCAATACGCTCGCCTAATACCGTCCCGGAGTTGTTATCAATAATCTGTTTTAAATCATTCGGTAAACGGTCATATTTTTGCTGATTCATCACTAACATCAGCACAGTGACGGTTGGGAACGGCTCGCCTGCGGTTGGCATAACGTGATATTTGGTCACTTCATCTAATTTAGACGGCGGTACAACTTCCCACGCCCCCATCGCACCGTCTACCACACCTTTTGAGACACTTTCCGCCACTTGAGCCGGTGGAATCGCAATGGCAGAACCGCCTAAGGCTTGCATAATTTGAGATGCCAAACGCGTAGGGGTACGCAATTTGGTGCCTTTAAGATCTTCAACTTGATTAATCGGCTTATTGGAATGGAAAGTCACGCCGCCGTCAGTATGCAGTGCAAGCATTTTGAAAGGTTTAAATTCCGTATCCTTGGCATATTTTTCAAAGTATTGCCAAGCAACTTTATTTCCTACATCCGCATTCGGCAGTAATAACGGCGTTTCTAACCCCTCAATGATTTTAAAACGCCCGGTGGAATAGCCCGGAGCCGTCCAAACAATATCGGCTACACCATTACGTACTTGGTCAATGAGCTGTGCAGGCGTCCCGCCCAATTGGTTTGAAGGATAGAGCTGACATTCGATTCGCCCTTGTGATTGTTCATTTAAATCCTTACACCAAGGTTCGATCACTTTACTGTGCATTGTTGATACCGCAGGAAGAAAATGTCCTATTTTCAAGACCACTTTATCGCTGGCAAAAACAGAAGTTGAAAGGGCTAAGGCTAATGCGGATACAAAAAACTTTGTTGATTTCATAATCAATCTCCTTCGTTGAAAAGCAAAATGCTTTGAGGTTTTTGTATGGCGAGTTCTACGACAAACAACAAAACTACGAATACAGATGTTATAGAGTTGTTAAATTTATAAAGGATATGTAAAACGATGAAAATGCATTTTTCTTGTGAAAAAATGCACTTTTCCGTTGAAACGGCAGGATTTTTTGCTATATGTGATCTTGATCGCGAAATTGTTTCGGCGATAACGACGTCTCTTTATGAAAAAATCGTGAAAAATAAGCAGGGTCTTTAAAGCCGAGTTGGTAGGCGATTTCAAACACGGAATCTTGGGTAAAACGTAGTTTTCTTTTCGCTTCTTGCAATAATCTTTCCAAAATTAACCGCTTGGGAGAAGCCGAAGAGAAGCGTTGACACAGCGTATTTAAACGACTTTCGCTGATACACAATTTGTCTAAATAATCGCTGATCCGCCAATTATTCTTATAATTCTCTTCTACTAGCAAATTAAACTGATTAAATAGCTTCAACTCACTGCTGCTTGGCACATAGGGTGAATGGTGGGTTTTAGACAGACGGTAAATCTCCAATAGAATAATTTTGGCATACAGTCGTAATGCGCTGGGTTTCTCTTCACTGCTTTTGGCATATTCTTGTGCCAAAATGGTAAAAAAGTTTTCAAAGTGAGCAATACTTTGAGCGCTATCCGCCTTCTCTGCGGATAATTCCACACAAAACGGATAAAAGTAGTTGATATCTCGCTGTAAAGAGGTCAATAGCTGCCAAATAAACTCTTGCGGAATGGTCAGCACGTGTCCGTGGGTTGAGTTATCCGTATAAAATCCGTGCGGGATAGAAGGCGGTGTCAGAAAAAAGCAGGGCGCTTTTAAATGGTACTCCTGCCCGTCTAACAACAAAAAGATTTCTCCTTCCGTTAAGTAATGGATCTGAAAAAAGCGATCGTGAAAATGAACCGCCGACTTACGTCCGTAAAAAAGCGATAAATTATCAAAGGTCTCATAATGAACAACGGAGTCTTTATCCGCAGGGCCATAGGTTTTTTCGATATTAATATTGCTCATCTGTGTCGCAGTATAATTCATAGCCAATCTCCTTTGAGTGAATCAACCGAATCCTAAAATAAGATTTTTGTGCTGTATATGCGGAAATCTAAAAACAGAGATCTTGATCACAAAAATTTAACAAAATGCTTCCTTAAAGGGAAAAGTACAATTTTTCGGTAGAAAATTGCATTTTGTCAGCAAAAAAACTGCTTTATAAATTAAATACCGTTGAGGCAGACGGCGAAAATTCCAAAAACCGATATTTTGCGGAGTAAAGCGAGCAACAAACAAGCGCTCGGATTGCGATAAAAATTTGCAAATTTTTTTATAAAACCGACCGCTTGTATGACCGTATCCGACGGTTTTGGGACGCACTGTTCTCTGTCTGTCCATCACTGTTTTCAGTTGTTATTCTCTAAATCACATTAAAAGGAGCAACCTATGCAAACTACTCGCAAATCTCATCAACGTCCGGATGATTTAAGAAAAGAAAAAAACCGCCCGTTTACCGGGGAAGAATATTTAGCGAGCTTAAGAGACGGACGTAAAGTCTATATTTACGGTGAATTGGTTGAAGATGTGACTACCCACCCCGCTTTCCGTAATGCAGCTGCTTCGGTTGCGAAACTTTATGATGCATTACACGACCCGGCAACCAAAGATCAACTCTGCTGGGAAACCGATACCGGTAATGGCGGTTATACCCATAAATTTTTCCGCTATGCACGCACTGCGGAAGAGCTCAAAGCGCAACGTGATGCTATCGCAGACTGGTCAAGATTCAGCTATGGCTGGATGGGGAGAACGCCGGACTATAAAGCGGCTTTCGGTTCTTCTTTAGGCGCTAACAGCGAATTCTATGGTCCTTATGCCGAAAATGCCCGTCACTGGTATAAACGTATTCAAGAATCTTGCTTGTATTTTAACCATGCGATTGTTAATCCACCGATTGATCGTAATAAACCGATCGACCAAGTAAAAGATATCTATGTCAAAATCGAACAAGAGCTGGAAGACGGCATTATCGTCAGCGGAGCCAAAGTAGTGGCGACCAACTCTGCACTGACACACTACAACTTTATTGGCTTTGGTTCCGCACAAATTATCGGTAATGATGAGAACTTTGCGTTAATGTTTATCGCCCCAATGGATGCCGAAGGGGTCAAGCTTATCTGCCGTCACTCTTATGAATTAGCCGCAGGGGCAACAGGCTCACCGTTTGACTTCCCGCTTTCCACCCGCTTTGATGAAAACGATGCCATTTTAGTACTGGATAAAGTCTTTATTCCTTGGGAAAACATCCTAATTTACAAAGATTTAGACAGATGTCGCACTTGGGCTCAATATGCCGGTTTTGCAAGCCTGTTCCCAATGCAAGCCTGTACCCGTTTAGCGGTTAAATTGGATTTCTTAACCGGCTTATTACATAAAGCGTTGCAATGCACGGGAGTGATTGAGTTCCGTGGTGTTGCGGCGCAAATGGGCGAAGTCATGGCGTATCGCAATCTGTTTTGGACATTAACCGATGCGATGTACGGCTCTTCTTTTGAGTGGAAAAACGGTTGTCAAATGCCAAGCCCTCAAGCTATCCAAACCTATCGTGTGATGGCGCCGATGGCATACCATACCATCAAGAAAATTGTAGAACAGACCGTCACCAGCGGACTTATTTATCTGCCTTCACATATTCGTGACTTTGATAATCCGGAGATTGACCAATACCTACAAAAATACGTACGCGGTTCAAACAACATCGAATACCGTGAGCGGATTAAAATCTTAAAACTTTTATGGGATGCAATCGGCACGGAATTTGGCGGTCGCCACGAGCTGTATGAAATCAACTATGCCGGCAGCCAAGAAGAAGTACGTTTACAGGTGTTAGGACAATCTACCGCCAACGGTACGCTACAAAAATGTTTCGACTTGGTCGATAAATGTTTAGCGGACTATGATGAACAGGGCTGGAAAGTACCGCATCTCACGGATTCTAACGATATCAATATCTTAGGCAATTTAAACCGATTTGGTAAATAACCTGACGGATAGCAAGCGGTCTGTTTTTCAGAAAATTTTGCAAAAAATTTGAGAAAAGTGACCGCTTGTAAATCGACGCAACACTATTTTTGTTAAGGAGACAGTCATGCTCAGCCCCGTACAACAAGAATTCCGCAATGCAATGGCAAAACTTGCCGCTGCAGTCAATATTATTACTACTAACGGAGAAGCGGGAAAGTGCGGCATTACCGCTACCGCAGTTTGTTCGATTACGGATTCACCGCCTACCTTGATGGTATGTATTAATCAAAACAGCGAAATGAATGCCGTATTTCAACAAAATAAACAACTCTGCGTAAATATTCTCACGGCAGAACAAGAAGAACTGGCCAAACACTTCGCCGGCTTTATGGGAAGCAGTATGGAGGAACGTTTTGAGTGGGATATTTGGCATGCGGCACAAGGCTCTTATGATCCGCCGATGTTAAAAGAAGCCATTGCCAATTTGAAAGGCAATATCGTCGATATCCGAAATGTCGGTACGCATTCATTATTTTTGGTAGAGCTGGATCATATCCATGTTCAAGAAGGGGCGGGATTGGTCTATTTTAATCGGGCTTTTCATCGGCTTTAAATAAAAATGGCTTAATCACTCAGGATTAAGCCATTTTTGCATCTATTTTCCTAAATTATCAAAGAATTTTTTCACACCGTCGAAGAAACCTTCGTGTTTCGGGCGGTGTTGTCCTTTGCCTTCCAAACTTTCTTCCAGTTTACGCAAGAGTTCTTTCTGCTCTTCGTTCAATGAAACCGGCGTTTCAATAATGGCTTTACAGATTAAATCCCCTGCATAACCGCCTCTGGCGCTGGTGACCCCTTTACCGCGCACACGGAATAATTTACCGGTTTGGGTTTCCGCCGGGATTTTGAGCTTCACACGACCGTCTAAGGTCGGCACTTCGATTTCTCCGCCTAATGCCGCCATGGTGAAGCTGATCGGCACCTCGCAATAGAGATTAGAACCGTCCCGCACGAAAATATCGTGGTCTTTCACGTGAATGACGACATATAAATCCCCTGCCGGCGCACCGTTTTCCCCTGCGGCACCTTCGCCTGCCAAGCGTAACTGATTGCCGGTATCCACACCGGGCGGAATGGTCACGGAAAGATTTTTAGTTTTATGAACCCGACCGTCGCCGTGGCAATGTTTACACGGTTTCTCAATTTTCTTACCAGTGCCGTGACAACTTGGGCAGACGGTTTCTGTCATAAAGAAACCTTGTTGGCGGCGAACTCGTCCTGAGCCGTGGCAGTGCGGACAGGTTTCGACTTTGCTTCCAGCTTCAGCACCAGAACCGTGGCAAGTGTCACATTGAACAAGAGTTCTAATACGAATATCTTTTTTCACGCCGCGCACGGCTTCTTCAAGGGTGATTTCTATGTCGTAACGTAAATCATCGCCACGCACGACACGTTGGCGACGACCGCCACTACCGAAACCACCGCCAAACATTTCGCTGAAAATATCTTCAAAGCCACCGAAACCGCCACCGCCAAATCCGCCGAAACCGCCCGTTCCGCCACCTTGTTCAAAGGCTTGGTGACCGTACTGATCGTACATCGCACGTTTTTCGTTGTCGCCTAACACTTCATAGGCTTCTTTGATCTCTTTAAATTTTTCTTCAGCTTCTTTGCTGCCTTGGTTTTTATCGGGGTGATGTTTTGCCGCTAAACGTTTATAAGCACGTTTAATCTCTTGTTCACTCGCCCCTTTTTGTAAGCCAAGGACTTCATAATAATCACGCTTTGACATAAGTTTTCCATTTAAAATTTGTAAAATTATTTATGAATCTGACCGCTTGTTTCTAAATTACAATGGTGAAAGTACCCACTATTGCCAAGTTTTCTTTCTAGCACAAGCATGGATATTTGTGCTATTAGAAGGATTAAATGGCAGATTAAAATTCACCACTACATACTAGTGGGAGATACTACCTCTTGCTAAAAGCGGTATTGTTATTAGTAAGCCTAAACCAAGTCCTGTTGGCAAGCCAATCAGAAGGTTAAATAAATCGGTTTGAATAATACTTACCTGCAAATGTTGTATTACGCTTATAGCATAACGAAATATAAAAATAAAAAGGTAGAGCAATAGCGGAATATAACTTCCACGTTGTTGCCATTGACCATTTTGTTGGCTAATAAGCGGATTATCTTTCCAGAGTAAGTAACCGAGAAATATACCGACTATAAAACCAACAATCAAACCAATCATTGCTAGTAACGGCTGTAGTGCATTGATTGCGGAGATGATAATAAGGGGCAAAAATACAGCAGGGAAAATAAATAATTGCCATAATTTTATTGCACTTGTGCGGGTTTGTTGAGTTCCTTTATACAAAAGAAATAACAAAATCCCCCAAACCCAAAGTGGAGTATGAATTAAAATTGCCATTTGCCCCCATTTATAAAACTATTTTGACCGCTTTTACAGTTTCCATCGATATCGTTCTATGCGTAATCTAACAGGCCTGTACTAGGTGTATGGCGCATTAGTAAACGAACCCTATACAAAAGGGCGAAAGATATTTCGCCCCTAAGGTTAAGATTTAGAAAGATTATTTATTGTCCTTCACTTCTTCAAACTCAGCATCTACCACACCGTCATCTTTTTGACTTTGTTGGGCTTGTTGCTGACCTTGTTGAGCCTGAGCTTGACCTGCTTGGATTAACGGCTCAGACGCTTTTACGAGAGCTTCGATTTTCGCTTCGATATCCGCTTTATCTTCGCCTTTTGCTGCTTTTTCCAATGCCGATACCGCTTCTTCAATCTTCGCTTTATCTGCATCAGCAAGGTTGCTACCTGCTTCAGCGATCTGTTTACGGGTTGAGTGAGCAATTGCGTCCGCTTGGTTGCGAGTTTGCACTAACTCTTCAAATTTACGGTCTGCTTCTGCGTTCGCTTCCGCATCACGCACCATTTGTTCGATTTCCGCATCGCTTAAGCCTGAAGACGCTTGGATCTTAATTTGTTGCTCTTTACCTGTGTTTTTATCTTTCGCCGAAACGTGGATAATACCGTTTGCGTCAATATCGAAAGTCACTTCGATTTGTGGCATACCACGTGGTGCCGGGTTAATGCCTTCAAGGTTGAACTGACCTAATGATTTGTTATCCGACGCACGTTTACGTTCACCTTGTAACACGTGAATAGTTACCGCACTTTGGTTATCTTCCGCCGTTGAGAACACTTGCGATTTTTTCGTTGGGATCGTGGTGTTTTTCTCAATTAAGGTTGTCATCACGCCACCCATTGTTTCGATACCTAATGATAACGGGGTTACGTCTAACAATAATACATCTGTTACATCACCCGCTAATACGCCACCTTGTACCGCTGCACCGATAGCCACCGCTTCATCTGGGTTTACGTCTTTGCGTGGTTCTTTGCCGAAGAAATCTGCCACTTTTTTCTGTACTAATGGCATACGGGTTTGACCGCCAACTAAGATCACATCGTTGATCTCAGACACGCTTAAACCTGCGTCTGCTAATGCCACTTTTACCGGCTCTAATGAACGGTTTACTAAATCTTCTACTAACGCTTCTAATTTCGCACGGGTCACAGTTAAAACCAAGTGTTTTGGACCTGTTGCATCTGCAGTGATATACGGAAGATTTACTTCGGTTGATTGTGCTGATGAAAGCTCAATTTTGGCTTTTTCCGCAGCTTCTTTCACACGTTGCATTGCCATTGAGTCATTGCGTAAATCTACGCCTTGCTCTTTTTGGAATTCTTCAACAAGGTAGTTGATTAAGCGGTTGTCAAAGTCTTCACCACCTAAGTGAGTATCACCGTTGGTTGCACGCACTTCAAAGGTTTGTTCGCCGTCTAAGTTATCAATTTCGATGATAGATAAGTCGAATGTACCGCCCCCTAAGTCATACACTGCAACAATTTGGTTCTCTTTTTTCGAGTCTAAGCCGTAAGCTAATGCCGCCGCTGTTGGTTCGTTGATGATACGTTTTACTTCTAAACCAGCGATACGACCTGCATCTTTGGTTGCTTGACGTTGAGCATCGTTAAAGTAAGCAGGCACAGTAATAACCGCTTCAGTCACCGGCTCACCTAAGAAATCTTCTGCAGTTTTCTTCATTTTTTTCAAGACTTCTGCAGAGATTTGTGGCGGAGCCATTTTTTCACCTTTTACAGATACCCACGCATCGCCATTGTCTGCTTTGATAATCTCAAACGGCATAATTTCAATATCACGTTGAACTTCTTTATCTTCGAAACGACGACCGATTAAACGTTTAATAGCAAATAAAGTATTTTTCGGGTTAGTGATCGCTTGGCGTTTTGCCGGCTGACCCACTAAAATTTCTTTGTCTGTATAAGCAATGATTGACGGAGTGGTACGCGCACCTTCTGCATTCTCAATTACACGCGGTTTGTCACCGTCCATTACCGCAACACAAGAGTTGGTTGTACCTAAGTCAATACCGATAATTTTTCCCATAATTTGATTCCTCTAATATAAATTTGGTTGTTTGTTTAAGTTAGCTACAAGATTGTGCTTTTTCGCTACATTTCAAGAGCAATTCAAACATTTTTCAAAAAAGAAACGGGAAGTTGTTTGACGTTCCCGCTCAGACGGGACAATAGATAGGGATGAAATTTCACTCTTCAAGGGGAAAAATAAAAATTTTTATATTTTTAATTAAATCGTACGGCAATCAAATTCTGTAAATTTTTCTAAAAAACAGACCGCTTGTCTCTCAACAAGCGGTCTGTTTCTAGCAATTTTTTGCAAATTTAAAATGCAATTTTATACACTTCTAAAATTTCTTCTGCGGTACAATCACGAGGATTACCGCCGGTACAAACGTCATTGAGTGCGTCAATTGAGAGTGCCGGTAAATCTTCTTCTTTCACACCGATTTGGGAGAGTTTTGGTGGAATGCCAACATCGGTAGAAAGTTGTTGTACCGCTTGGATTGCAGCGTTGCGATACTCTTCTTGGGTCATGTTATCAACGCCTTTCACACCCATGGCTCGTGCGATTTCACGGTATTTTTCGCCTGTATACTCTTTGTTAAACTCCATGACATAAGGAAGTAATACGGCGTTGGCGATACCGTGTGGTGTGTCGTAGTAGGCTGAAAGTGGGTGAGCCATACTGTGAACAACACCTAAGCCGACATTAGAGAAGCCCATACCAGCAATGTATTGACCTAATGCCATTCCTTCACGACCTGCAGGATCGTTTTCTACCGCTCCGCGTAATGAACGAGAGATAATTTCAATCGCTTTTAAGTGAAGTGCATCGGTTAATTCCCAAGCAGCTTTAGTGATATAACCTTCGATAGCGTGAGTTAATGCGTCCATACCTGTTGCGGCGGTTAAGCCTTTTGGCATGGAGGACATCATATCCGGATCTACAACGGCAACAGCCGGCACATCGTGAACATCAACGCAGACGAATTTACGTTTTTTCTCTTCGTCGGTAATCACATAGTTGATCGTGACTTCTGCCGCAGTACCTGCGGTGGTTGGCACGGCAATGATAGGTACACATTTTTGGTGGGTTGGCGCAACACCCTCAAGGGAAAGTACATCACCAAATTCAGGATTATTGATGATGATACCGATACCTTTTGCACTGTCTATAGGTGAGCCGCCACCGATTGCAATCATATAGTCGGCACCGGAGGCTTTGAATTTTTCCACCCCTTTTTTGATGACACAAACAGCAGGGTTTGCTTTAACTTCATCAAAAATTTCATAAGGTAAGCCTGCTTCGTCAAGTAAGTTAGTCACTTTTGCCACGACTTGATAACGCACAAGATCTTTGTCGGTGACGATTAAAGCTTTGGTAAAGCTACGGCTTTTGACTTCGTGAACAATATTTTGAATTGCACCTTTGCCGTGATAGCTGGTTTCGTTAAGGATAAGACGATTTGCCATAATGTTTTCCTCTTAAATATTACAAATAAAATTACACCCGAATTGAGAGGGTGTAAGCGTAAAATTTAGGGAAAAACAGACCGCTTGATCCCTCTCTAAATCCCCCTCATCCCCCTTTTTCAAAGGG
>JBGXMX010000193.1:0-3345 GCA_041809245.1 Glaesserella sp. | reverse complement strand
GTTTATTTTCATCAATCCATTTATGTGTTGTGGTTTTCAATTTTTGCACAAAATCGGCAACCGAAAGCATCGGGCGCAATTCAACAAAAAGTTGAAGCTGAGCAGGCATACCGGTAATTCGTTATAACACGGACTTATGTTCTCTTACAAATCCCCAAATATAGCGATAAAGCGCATCTTCATTTTCTTCTAAAATACTTGGCGTACCATATTTAGTACGGAAGATAATATGGTATAAATTTCTTGTATAGCTCATATTTTCCCTAACCTACCGCTACGGAGTAGCGGCACTATGCTTAACCACGTACGTCAGTGCGTGGTATCTGCATGGTTTCTCTTATACTGCCCCAATCGCCTCCACCACCCTCGCATTTTCCTCTTTCGTCCCCACAGTAATCCGAATACAGTTTGCCAACCCTAACGCCTTATGTTGATCCCTTAATATAATCCCTTGATCCCACAATGCTTTAAATACTTTCGGACCGTCTTGGAATTTGACAAGCAGATAATTTCCTTCACTTTCAAAGACTTTCTCTACAAGCGGTAAGTTTTCGAGATTTTTTTGCAAATCGGCACGCAGTGTTAAAACCTCTTCCACCCGTTGTTTGACTTGTTCGATACCTTGTGCGCTCAAGGCTTGAGCCGCGATATCGGCGACAGGCACGGGGAGCGGGTAAGGGGCGATGACTTTTTGTAGCACGTTAATCAACTCGGCGTTGGCAAGGGTGAATCCACAACGCAAGCCAGCAAGGGCAAAGGCTTTGGAGAGTGTGCGGATAATGGCTAAGTGCGGATAATTTGGCAACTCATTTACCATTGTCGCTTGCGGGCAGAAGTCGATATAGGCTTCGTCCACCACTACAATGGCTTTGCCTGTGGTGATTTGCAAAAGTTTGAGCAAATCCGACCGCTTGACAAGCGTGCCTGTCGGGTTGTTTGGGCTGCACACAAACACCACTTTTACGCCGTCTAAATTGCGTTCGATTTCAGGCAAATTCAGTTGGAAATCTGCGGTTAAAGGCACGGTTTTGAGCGCAATGCCACAGGTTTCCGCCGATACGCTGTACATTCCGTAAGTGGGTGGGCAGTAAAGCACGCTGTCGGTCGGCTCGCAAAAAGCACGAATAATTAACTCAATACTTTCATCACCACCGCGGCTGACCAACACATTTTCAGGTGCAACGCCGGCATAAGCAGCGTAACCTTCAGTCACCGCTTGCGGTTGCGGTTCGGGATAGCGGTTAAAAGTGCGGTCGGTTAAATCAAAGTTTGGCGAAAGCGCATATTCATTCGCGTTCAGCCACACATCCCCCGAACCACCCAAACGACGCGCGGATTGGTATGGGGTGAGGGATTGAACGTTTTTTCTAGAGAGTTGTGAGATTGTCATATTGTTTTTCCTGTTTTTATGCATTTTCTTTTAATGCACTTTCCAATAATTTGTAACCCATAAAACCGAGCAACGCACCAGCAACTTTATCAAAGTAATAAGCCATTTTGCTGAAGGTTTTTCGTACTTTTTGCTGTGACAAGACAAAGATAATCATCGTATCCCAAGCAAATACTAATAATGTCATCCAAATACCCAAACCAATGGTAAGGCTTGTAGTAATTTGTGGAGTAAGTACGACGGAAAATAAACTTAAATAAAAGATAATATTTTTAGGATTGGATAAACCCGATGCCATTCCAAGCAAAAATTCTTTTAAAAACGATGGTGCATGCTTATTTTCGTAAACCTGCTGGTCTGTGGCTAAAAACGCATAATCCTGTTGGCGAGCTTTAATGGCATGATAAGCGATATATAACAAAAATAATCCACCGACGATTTTTAATGTCATCATAAGCCACAGAGAATGTGCAATAGCAGCACCAACACCGATAATACAAAGCACAATATAAATACCGTTTGCCAACGAAATACCTAACGCAACCCCAATGGCTCGGCGGCGAGAGTTGCGAAGAGCGCTACGCACCACTAATAAAAAATCAGGACCGGGGCTGATTAATGCTAAAAAATGAGCAATAACGACCGTGCTAATAATAGATATAATGTCTGTCATAAAACTCCTAATTAAATTTGAAAACTTCCTGATATTGACATAGGTTAATTAAAGCTTCGCTAGTCTGATACTCACCGCCTGCTTATGCGCTTCCAACTGCTCTGCACTTGCCATCAGTTCCACCGTTTTTGCTAAGTCTTTAAAGCCTTGCGGAGTGAGTTCTTGCACGGTCATTCGTTTGCTGAAATCCGCTAAACCAAGGCTGGAATAGGTGCGGGTGTAGCCGTAAGTTGGTAGTACGTGGTTAGTGCCGCTGGCGTAGTCGCCCATACTTTCGGGGCTGTATGCGCCTAAGAAAATCGAGCCGGCGTTATCCAGTTGATCGAGCAATGCGCGCGGATTTTCCACTTGTACCACCAAATGTTCAGGGGCGTAGGCGTTGCTGATTTGGACACACTGTTGTAAGTCTTCGGCAATAAATACTCGACTATGCGAAAGTGCCTTACAAGCGGTCTCTTTGCGCGGTAATTTTGCAAGTTGGCGTTCGATGGCTTGTTCGGTGGCTTGGGCAAGCTCAGGGCTGTCCGTGACCAAAATCACTTGGCTGTCGGCGCCGTGTTCGGCTTGGGAAAGCAAATCGCTGGCGACAAAATCAGGATCGGCGTTTTCATCAGCAATCACTAACACTTCCGAAGGCCCTGCCGGCATATCAATCGCCGTGCCTTCTTGCACCACTTGGCGTTTTGCCTCGGTAACAAAAGCATTGCCCGGTCCGAAGATTTTATCCACTTTTGCCACCGTTTCCGTGCCGAACGCCATCGCCGTAATCGCCTGTGCTCCGCCTACGGCGTAAATAGTTTCGACCCCACACAAATTAGCAGTGTAGAGAATTTCATCGGCAATCGGTGGTGGCGTGCAGAGTACCACTTTCTGACAGCCGGCAATTTGGGCGGGAATAGCGAGCATCAATACCGTTGAAAACAGTGGCGCCGAACCACCGGGGATATACAGCCCAACCCGTTGAATCGGTCGAGTCAGCACTTGGCAACGTACGCCCGCTTGGGTTTCCACATCCACGGTTTGCGGTTTTTGCGCTTCGTGGAAGGTGTTGATATTGCGATAAGCGTTTTGAATCGCTTGTTTTAGTTCATCTGAAATGCGTTTTGTCGCTTGTTCGATCTGCTCTTTTGATACTACAAGGCTATCAAGTTCGGTTTTATCGAATTTCGCCGTCAGTTCAAATAACGCCTTATCGCCTTCGTTTTTCACTAAATTGACGATATTTTCCACCGCACTTTTGATGTCGCTTAATGCGGAAATCGCAGGGCGGGTAAGGGCTTGT
>JBGXMX010000192.1:0-4631 GCA_041809245.1 Glaesserella sp. | reverse complement strand
GTTTCCCGAATGCGACGGATTTACTCGAAAATCTGTGTAAAACCATTGAACATCAAGGGGAGATTATCCCTAATTCACAATTTGCGATTCCGTTTCGCCTATCGCCGAATCCGCAACCAAACGCCTTACTCGATCCGAAAATGGTCGCAACCTTAAAAGCCCGTTTGATCGATTTATTGCAAAATTCTAACCAGTTCGACGCTCTTTTCATACACAGTGTCGCTACGGCGGTCAGCTCTCGCCGTTACGAGCAATTAACGGAAGATAATGAATTTTATCCTGACGAAGTACAAGAGGTACTGGAGGCAGGTGGTTGGGTTCAGCAAGATGCGAATGTGAAAATTCTCTATACTGAAAACCCGCTGCGGGTTTACGTTAATGGCGAATGGATTGACGAATTAAACGAAGCGGAAGCAAATTTATTGATCCGTATCGCCAATGGTGATGCGATCTCATGGAATAAACTTGCTTCCAAAGCCGAAAACCAAGACGAACTGGAACTCTTGCTTGATACCCTGTGCGATTGGTTAGACAGCGGCTGGGTGATTTTGGAAGAGGGCGAATAAACGCTTTGAAATAGGGATAAGATTATGATTATTGTGACAGCAGGGCATGTCGACCACGGCAAAACGGCATTATTACAGGCGCTGACCGGCACGCACACCGCACATTTACCGGAAGAAAAAAAGCGTGGACTGACGATTGATTTAGGCTACGCCTATTTGCCGATTGAAAACGATATTTTGGGCTTTATTGATGTGCCGGGTCACCAACGTTTTTTATCAAATATGTTGGCTGGTTTGGGCGGGATCCGACACGCTCTGTTGGTGATATCCGCCGAAGAGGGGATTAAACCGCAAACCGTAGAGCATTTAACCATTCTGCAACTGTTAAAGTTTGAGCATATTATGGTGGTAATCACCAAAGCAGACCGAGCGGAACCCGAACGGATTGAACGCCTGATCGCCCAAATAAAACAGCAATATCCTTGGCTGAATGCCGCTGATTTTTTTGTCACCTCCGCCCATTCTGGCGCCGGCATTACCGAGCTGAAACAGCACCTGATCGCCTTAAATCATCAAAGCACCAAGATTGACCAACCGTTTCGTTATACGATTGACCGTGTCTTTCATGTTAAAGGCGCCGGGCTTGTGGTTACAGGCACTGCCGTCGCCGGCTCGGTTGCGATTGGTGACGAGCTCTATCTCTCTAACGGCGCCAAGGTGCGGGTGAAGAATATTCACGCACAAAACAGCGAATCAAGTAAAGGGGTTGCAGGGCAACGTCTAGCCTTAAATATTGCCAATATCGAAAAAGATCAGATTGTACGTGGTGACTGGCTCAGTGAACTTGCTCCTGAATACGCCACGGATCGCATTACGGTCAAACTCACCGCCGCCCAAGCGCTCAAAGAGAGTAGTGCCATCCATCTTTACCACTATGCCAGCCATATTACCGCCAAACTCAATCTACTGAATGTGAAACAAGCGGTCAAAAATGACGAAATTTTTGCAGAAATTATTTTAGATACTCCGCTTCATATTGCATGTGACGATAAATTTATCATCCGCAGCGCCGATGACAGCCAAACCATCGCCGGCGCCTATGCTATCGAATTGGATTCTCCAAAACGCCACAAACGCAGTGAAACCCGTTTGGCGTATTTAAATGCGTTGGCGCAACTGACCCAACGTGAAGCGCGAATCGCATTCTACTTACACTACAAAGCGCTGCATGTCCCTCAATTACTGTGGGCGGAACAGATGTTTACACAACAATTAACCGCCTTCGCTCAAGCTCAAAACTACCATCTTGAAGCGAACTATCTGTTTAATCAGGATTTTAAACAGCGGGTTCAACGGCAAATCCTCGCCAAGTTAGAGGAATACCACCAACAACATAGCGACCAACTCGGTATCACCAAAGCCCGTTTATACCGCATGGCGGCGTTAGAACAGCCCCAAGTATTGGTGTATAGCTTGATTGATGATCTCCTCGCCGGCAAACAACTGGCTCAAACGAGGGGCTGGCTCCATATGCCGAATCATCGGATTGAGTTAAGCAGTGCCGAACAACAACTGTGGGCTGAGATTCGCCCACTGTTTGAACGCACCAATCAAGCGCTATGGGTAAGGGATATCGCCAATGAACTCTCAACAGATGAAACCAGTATGCGGAATTTACTCTATAAAGCGGGGAAATTGGGCTATTTGGTGCCGATTGTGAAAGATCGTTTCCTTTTACACGAACAGGTATCCGCTTTCGCCCAACTGATTAAAACCTTCATTGAGCAACACGGCGACATTTCAGTAAACCAGTTACGGGATGAAATTCAATACGGGCGCAAATTAACCGTACAACTGATTGAATACTTTGATCGCTCCGGCTTTTTGCGCCGCAAAGGTAATGTCCACTTACTGAGGGATCACAATACCTACTAAGCAACGGGTATTTTTCTTATAACGCCACTTGCGGGTAACTGTGAGTGGTCAGTTCTACAAATCGGGCGAGAGAAATCTGAGGTATTTGGATTGAAATTGCCCGTGCGCTCACATCATTTTCAAGGGCAAAAACCTGTGGCGATGCTGCAAAAATTTGCGGATTTTTCACCGCTTGTAACACGCCGTCTTGCCATAACACAATCACATCTTGTTCGGTGATGTTCTCTAACACCGCAGTGAGTAATTGTTGGTCATATTGTGCTTTTGCAAAGGTATAGAGCATGGGATTCCTTAAAAAGTCAGCACTTTTTCAGCTTGGTGAAGTTTGTAGAAAATCTCGGCACGACTGACGATATTCGGATCGGCGAGTACCCATGCCGCTTCGGTTAAGCCTCGTTCACAAACGGATTCCCCGCAGACAAAGCATTCGCTGAGTTCGTAAAGCTCAAGCAATTTGAAAGCGGCGATATGATCTTTTTGTAAAATCACTTCCGGCTGTTGATTGGCTACAAGATTAAACACGCCGTCATGCAAAAACAGTATGGCGATCTCATCTTCATTGCAAAAAGCGCTGGCGGCAAGCAGCGCATCTAATCCTTCACGGCTGACTGCCGTACCGAAAGGGGCTTGAGTGAATAAAACGGCAAGTTTGTATTTCATCTTAAAATGTCAGTAATCGGTCTGCGGTTAAAAGGGCTTGGCTGAATTCGCCTAAGCCTGCGAGGGTAAACCCCTCAGCAAGATTTTGTTCCACAATGCCCCTACGCTGGGCGGCGGCAATACAAAGGTGTAACGACAAGCGGTGCGTTTTGGCTAAAATTTTCCAATGTTCGACTAAATTTATCTCATCACCGGCAGGATCAACCCATTTATTGGCGTTGCTAACCCCTTCTTGGAAAAAGAAAACCTGTTCAATCCGATGACCTTGCACCAACAATTCTTGTGCGACTTGATAGGCTAAATACGCCCCTTGTGAACCATACACCGCCTGTTTCACCGCCAGTACATATCGCATTACTCACCGTCCTGTTTCAGCTGACGAATATAGAGATACACCGTATGGCGGGAAATATCCAGCCGTTCGGCGACTTGGTTAATCGCATCTTTAATATCGAAAATCCCTTTTTCAAACAGTGTGGTGACGATTTGACGGTTTTTATTGCTGTTGGAAACGTGACGATCGTTTTGCACCTCTTCAACGGTATTTTCAATGGTTTGAGCCACCAAATCCTCTACGGAGCTGGCAAAATTGACCGAGCCTTCCGTTTCCTGCGGGGCGATAAAACTACTGAGAAACTGCGAAACGGGTACATCCAAATTAATGTTAATACAGATTAAGCCGATGACGTGCTGTTTGCCGTTACGAATGGCAATGGTGATCGTCTTCATCAAAACCCCGCCCTTGGCACGGGTAAAATACGGTTTTGAAACGCTGTCGGTTTGCATATGGTGCAGCGACCACAAAGCCCTATCGGTAATCGGCGAGCCGATTTTACGGTCGGTATTATGACCGTTGACGATATAAATCGCCGAATGTTCTAAAAATTCAAGGGAGTGCAACACAATTTCGCAATGCTCGCCAATCAAAGCGGCAATACCGTCGACCACCGGGAAATAAGAAGCCAAAATAGCGTGATCTTCATCGGAAAGAGGGTTGAATTTTGGAGTCATATATCTGAGTTTTTTTCAAATAAAAATCCCCTCTCCTTTAGAGGAGAGGGCAAGGAAGGGTATTATTTTATTTAGCCGCTTTAAAATCCAATAATTCGATTTCAAATTTTAAGGTTGAATTGGCAGGAATTTTACCCGCAGGACGGTCGCCGTAACCTAATTGCGGCGGCAGTACGATTTCCATTTTACCGCCTTTTTTCAACATCGGAATCGCTTCAACCCAAGCCGGAATTAATTGGTTTAACTGAAATTCGATTGGCTCGCCGCGATCGTATGAGCTGTCAAACACCGTACCGTCAGGAAGTGTGCCTTTATAATGTACTTTGACTGTGTCTGTTGCCTTTGGCGATTCTCCTTCACCCGCTTTCTCAATTTTGTAAAGCAAGCCGGAGGCGGTTTTCTTCACACCGGATTTTTTCTCATATTCGGCACGGAACTTATCGCCGGCTTCAACGGTTTTTTTGTCTTTTTCCGCTTGGATTGCATTCTCTTTATCTAACAAATAGGCATCTAATGCTT
>JBGXMX010000191.1:0-3394 GCA_041809245.1 Glaesserella sp. | reverse complement strand
TTGTATGAATTAGCAGGTATTTTTTCCAGTTTTTATGAACATTGTCCGATTTTAAATGCTGACGAGAACATAAAATTAAGCCGTTTAAAATTAGCTGCATTAACAGAAAAAACATTGAAGCAAGGATTGGATTTATTAGGCATAAAAACTGTAGAAAAGATGTAACGCCTATGGGTATCTCACTTCTTGCAAGTGAGATACGAAATCTAAAAGGAAATTTATTATGAAAAAAGGTTTATTGATATTATTCATATCCTCTTTATTTTGCCTGTCAGGTTGCGATACGCAAGCTGATAACGGATTTTCCGGCAAAAATACATTTCCTAGCTTGCAAGTAAAATCCGTGCCTGTTTTCGAGAAATCCGAGGTGGTGAAGTTTGAGATCAACGATCACGAAGATCAGCAAAGCGATGACGAGCCGTCCGAATCCGAACTGAATTACTATTTCAATACGGTGGAAACAGGCGTTCAATGGTTGGATAACATTTTGGTTCGGGAAATTTTAAACACCCTGAATCAGGATGCGGAATTAGCCGGTAAAATTGATTTGAATTTAATTAAACGCGGCGAAGAAAAAACCGTTTTAATTAATAAATTACAGAAAAACTATGATGCCGAATTATACCGTTTAAAAGAAGGCGGCAATTTAGGGGTGGTGTACAGTATGGAAACCACTTATATCGGTCAACGCCAAAATGTCATTACTTTCTCGCAAGTGCGTAATGTTTATTTGGGCGGCCCGCACGGCACTTACAGCACTCGCTATTTGAATTTTGATGCCAATAAAAAAGCATTATTACAGTTAGATACCGTTATTCCGCGTGATAAGCAGAAGAAATTGAAAGATTTATTATGGGAAAACTACAAAAATAAAGTTTCTACCGATGAAAACACCTTTGTTTCAAAAGAGAATTTCCATATTTCACCGGAGTTTTATTTCAGCCCGGACGGCGTGAACTTCGTATATGCACCGGCCATATTGGCGCCATTCTCAAAAGGGGAAATCACATTACAATTATACTGGGCGGATATGGACGGTATCATTGAACCGCAATATTCTTGGCTGAACTGATAATTCCGTTCAATATTCTCGATAGGCTGCCGTTTCACCGGCAGCCTTCTTATTTTCTGTAAAAACCATAAACGGATATTTATACGCGAACAAGACTCACATTTCGCTTTTAAAGGCAATAAAAAACCTCTTGCAAAACAAGAGGTTTTTTCATATTTAATTCAAATTATTTAGCCGGATATTTAGCTTGCAGTTCAGATTGCAACTTCACTAAATCTTGCTGTGCTTGCATAACTTTTTGTGTTTTATCCAGAATTGCTTTTTGCGCTTCTTCAGTCGGGTTTTGCATAACTTTCACGCTGTCCAAAACTAACTCGTTAGATAAAACCAAAGCCGCTTTCATCTTATCTTTCAGGCCTTTAATTTCTTCACTCTTAATATCAAGCGCATCTAAACCTTTTTGGATTTCTGCCACTTTAGCGCCAAAATCTTTCACCGCGGCATCAATTTGCGCAGGATCTTGGGTTGCCATTTTTTGTTGGAATTCTTGTTGGAAAGCCATTTGAGATTGAGTCTGAGCGACTTGCCAGTCTGTCAGTTTTTTAAGATCGGCAGCCGGATCCGCTTTGTTACAAGCAACAACAAAGAATGAGAATAGTGCTACCGCACCAAGTTTGATTAATTTGTTCATTAAATCTTCCTTATAAAGATTACTAGGATAAAAACTCACATACAAGTTATGTGAGGCGGATAATTTTACAACCGAATAAACTTTTTGCCAACTAAAACAACGTAATTTCGCTCATAAAACATACAAAACTTATTTCAAATAACGCGACTATGTCAGCCAAACGGTTTAATCAAGGCGTTAATTATCCAAAATTTTGACTAATTCCACACCGAATTTATGTCGCCAACCTTTCATTAATTCGGGTAATTTGCTCGGATTTTTTGCTTTTAGCCACACCCATTTCATTAAGTTTTCCAAACTGCGCCGGCTTGCAATTAAATCGGGCGATAAATCAGACGGCGAAAGCTGTTGCAATTTCTCCTGCAAATGCTTAATAGTTTTTTTATAGCGCGGATCATCCGATAGTTTCACAATCGGCGACGGATAATCCGTTTCATCATAGCGTTTTGCTTGTTCTACAAGTTGTAATAATTTTTTTCCGTGAATACGTACTTCGTGCGTGCTTAAACCGAGATTTAATAATTCCGAAGTATGCTTCGGATTATGTTTCGCCACCAACCACAGGTTTTCGCCTTTCACGACAAAGTTCAACGCCAAATCCCGTTTAATCGCTTCTTCCTGTCGCCATTTTGCCAATAACTTCAGCCGCATTAACTCCAAGGGAGTCAATTTCCATGCGTTGGGTATATTCAAATAAGCATTATCCGTTTCTTTTGCATCAAGGCGTTTGTCCAACAACATTTCACAATCAAATTCGACCGCACTTTGCCATTCGGTTTTTGCCAATTCGCTTTGCATTTGCTGATACAACGGCAATAGATACCATACATCCGCCGCCGCATAATGAAGCTGTTTGTCCGATAGCGGACGCGCCAGCCAGTCGGTGCGAGATGCGCCTTTATCCAATTCCAATGAAAAATAATGCTGAATTAAGGTCGCGAATCCCGTTGAATTGGGAAAGCCGAGAAAACCCGCCATAATTTGGGTATCCGTCAGCGGGGTCGGCAGCTGTTGAAAATAATGTTGCAACACTTCCAAATCTTCATAACAAGCGTGTAGCACTTTTCTCACCTTTTGATCGGCTAATAACGCGACAAAAGGAGAAAAATCATTGATTTCCATAGGATCGATCAAACTCACCCGTTCGCCGTCATAAAGCTGGATTAAGCCGAGTTTGGGATAATATGTGCGCGTGCGGATAAATTCCGTGTCTAATGCGACCGCAGTTTTACCTTGCGCCTGCTGACAGACTTCCGCTAAGGCTTCATCACTGGTAATCAGATTAAAGTGCGGTCGGTTTTTGAGTTCTTTTACAACATTCATATCGGTTTAATTTGACGGACGTTTTGCCAATTCTTCATCACGCAACACACGGCGTAAAATTTTTCCGACATTGCTTTTCGGCAGTTCGTCGCGAAATTCAATATCTTTCGGCACTTTATAGCCGGTTAAATGCTGACGACAATGTTTACGCAATTCGTTGTGGGTTAAATCAGCATCTTTTTTCACCACAAAAATTTTAATTGTTTCTCCCGACACTTCATTCGGCACGCCGATAGCCACCACCTCGGCGACTTTATAATTGAGCATTACCACATCTTCAATTTCATTCGGATAAACATTAAAACCCGAAACGATGATCATGTCTTTTTTACGATCCACAATACGCAGGCTATAAGTTTCGTCCATCA
>JBGXMX010000190.1:0-10248 GCA_041809245.1 Glaesserella sp. | reverse complement strand
TAAACGAGTGCCTTGTGATGATATGGAAAATATGCGGCACACGTTGAAAATGTGCGCCATCACCAATGTATTATTGACGACACATGATGGCGCTCGTTTATAAACGAGTGCCTTATGATGATATGGAAAATATGCGGCACACGTTGAAAATGTGCGCCATCACCAATGTATTATTGACGACACAAGATGGCGCTCGTTTATAACGAGTGCCTTGTGATGATATGGAAAATATGCGGCACACGTTGAAAACGTGCGCCATCGGAGATTTATAAAATTGTAAATTTTCTAAAAAAAGAGACCGCTTGTTATGTCGTAAATACCGAATAAAATCCCACTGTTTTAGGCATTTCCCCATTTCCCTGTTAAAATATCCCTGTAAATTTGATGTTGTTTTACAGGAAACCCAATGACAGAACTCAACCACCAAATCAGCCAAATTATTGCCGCAGAGTTAGCGGTGCGATCTGAACAAATTTTTGCAGCGATGACTTTACTTGATGAAGGGAATACCATTCCGTTTATCGCCCGTTATCGTAAAGAAGTCACAGGCGGATTGGACGATACTCAACTTCGCCATTTTGAAACACGTTTGCTCTATTTGCGTGAACTAAACGACCGCCGTCAAACTATTTTGAAATCCATTGAAGAGCAAGGCAAGCTCACTGATGAATTGCGTGAGAAAATTGAGCAAACGCAGAGTAAAACGGAACTCGAAGATCTCTATTTGCCATATAAACCGAAACGCCGCACTCGTGGGCAAATTGCGATTGAAGCTGGGCTTGAGCCGTTGGCGGACAGCCTTTGGAACGAGCCTAGCCAAGTGCCAGAAACGGTAGCCGAAGCCTATGTCGATGCAGAAAAAGGTGTGGCAGATGTGAAGTCTGCACTGGATGGGGCAAGATATATTTTGATGGAACGTTTTTCCGAAGATGCGGATCTACTTGCAAAATTACGTCAATATCTGACCGCTAATGCAACCCTTGAAGCCAAGGTGATTGAAGGTAAGGAAGAAGAAGGCGAGAAATTCCGTGACTATTTTGCTCACAGTGAACCTTTGAAAAATGTGCCGTCACATCGTGCTTTAGCGATGTTCCGTGGGCGTAATGAAGGTATTTTGTCGCTTAATTTGAATGCGGATCCTGATGCAGAAGAAGGTAGTCGTTCAAGTTATTGTGAAGAGATTATTCGTGAACATTTAGGCGTACAACTTCGTCAGCAACCGGCAGACAGCTGGCGTTCGCAAGTGATTGCGTGGACGTGGAAAATCAAAGCCTTGTTGCACCTTGAAACGGAATTAATGGGGGCGTTGCGAGAAAAAGCGGAAGAAGAAGCGATTGATGTATTTGCACGTAATTTATCGGCATTATTAATGGCTGCACCTGCAGGGGCAAGAAATACGATGGGATTAGACCCAGGTTTGCGTACTGGGGTGAAAGTGGCTGTGGTAGATAATACGGGTAAATTATTGGATACCGCCACGATTTATCCGCATACGGGACAGATGGACGCTGCAATGGTGACCATTTATAAGCTGATTAAACAGCATAATGTGGATTTAATTGCGATTGGTAACGGCACGGCTTCCCGTGAAACGGAACGCTTTGCCAAAGAAGTGATTAAAGAGATCAAAGAGAATAAACCGCAAACTGTGGTGGTGAGTGAAGCTGGTGCGTCTGTTTATTCGGCTTCAGAATTAGCGGCGGCAGAGTTCCCTGAGCTTGATGTATCCTTGCGTGGTGCGGTGTCGATTGCTCGCCGTTTGCAAGATCCATTGGCAGAATTGGTGAAAATTGAACCTAAAGCGATTGGCGTAGGGCAATATCAGCACGATGTTAATCAGTTGCAACTGGCGCGTAAACTTGATGCGGTAGTCGAAGATTGCGTAAATGCGGTGGGCGTAGACTTAAATACCGCTTCTGCACCGTTGCTTGCTCGTGTGGCAGGTATGACGAAAACCTTAGCTCAAAATATTGTGGCTTACCGTGATGAACACGGGCGTTTTAATTCCCGTTCTGATCTGAAAAAAGTCGCTCGCCTAGGGCCAAAAGCCTTTGAGCAGTGTGCGGGTTTTATGCGAATTTTAGGCGGAAAGAACCCGCTTGATGCCTCAAGCGTTCACCCGGAAGCCTATCCTGTGGTGGAAAAAATCTTGCAAGCAACCGCTTCTACGTTGGGTGAGTTGATGGGTAATTCAACGAAAATTCATAGCTTGAATGCCAAAGATTTTGTCGATGAACAGTTTGGTTTGCCAACGGTAAACGATATTTTCAAAGAACTAGAAAAGCCGGGGCGTGACCCTCGTGGCGAGTTCAAAACGGCGATCTTTATGGACGGCGTAGAAGAAATCAGCGATTTGAAAGTCGGTATGATTTTAGAAGGCACAGTCACTAACGTGACAAACTTCGGGGCGTTCGTGGATATTGGCGTTCATCAAGACGGTTTAGTCCATATTTCAATGTTATCGAACAGCTTTGTTGAAGATCCGCACCAAGTGGTAAAAACGGGTGATGTGGTCAAAGTGAAGGTGTTAGAAGTGGATGTGGCTCGCAAACGTATTGCCTTAACAATGCGTCTAGATGATAAGCCAACGGATAAACGTGATACAAGCGGTGAGAAACGCAAAGAATTTAGCAAATCCGACCGCTCGCAGAAACCTGAACGCCAAAGTTTTGGTAACAATGCCTTTGCAGATGCGTTGAAGGGGTGGAAAAAATAGTAGCGAATAGAGGTAATGCTCAATTAATCCTCACGGATTAACTGCTGATAATATGCCCAATCAAAATACTGCCCCGGGTCGATTTTTCGTTCCGGGGCAATTTGATTGTGACCTGCGATACGCTCAGGCGTAATTTGCGGATAAGCTTGCATAAGCACTTGCGTAAGGTTAGCTAAGGTTTGATATTGCGCTTCGGTAAAAGGTTGATTGTTACTGCCTTCCAGCTCAATTCCGATAGAAAACTCATTGCACTTTTCACGTCCTTCAAAGCAAGAAACACCGGCGTGCCAAGCCATATCGTTAAAATTGACATATTGGGTAATCTGACCTTCTCGATTAATTAAACAATGAGCGGAAACCCGCAAATCTTTAATCTCTTCAAAATAGGGGTGAAGGGTTGGATCTAACGTGCCTTCAAAAAAACGGTCAATAAAATCACCGCCAAATTCGTCAGGGGGGCAGGCTAATATAATGAATTACCAAAAGAGAAATATCATCTTGATAGGGTCTTGGATTAAAGTGTGGAGAGAGTGCTTGCTTGGTATTTAACAACCAACCTTTTTCAATCTTTAATGTTTTCTGCATAGTTTAAAACGGCTAAATAAGCTAAAATGCCGTCATTTTACAAGAAAGAGAATCAAAATGCTGAGTTATCGTCACAGTTTTCACGCAGGCAACCACGCCGATGTCCTTAAACATATCGTTTTAACCCTCATCTTGCAGGCTTTAAAGCAAAAAGAAAAAGGCTTTTTCTACCTTGATACCCATTCGGGGGTAGGGCGTTATAGCTTGCAAAGTAGTGAAGCAGAAAAAACAGGGGAATATATTGAAGGCATCGCTCGCCTTTGGGAGAGAACCGATCTACCCGAAGAAGTTGCGTTGTACCTAAATGAAATCAAAAAAATTAACAAAGATAAGCTACGTTTTTACGCAGGCTCGCCGTTGCTTGCTGTGCAACAATTACGTCCACAAGATAGGGCTTTACTCACAGAGTTACACCCTAACGACTTCCCGTTACTTCGCAATGAATTTGCCAAAACGCCTAATGTAGTCACAAAACGAGAAAACGGTTTCCAACAGCTAAAAGCCGCATTACCACCAAAAGAAAAGCGTGGTTTGGTGCTAATCGATCCGCCTTATGAACTCAAAGAAGATTATGAACTGGTGGTAAAAGCGATTGAAGAAGGCTACAAACGCTTTGCCACAGGCGTTTATGCGATTTGGTATCCTGTGGTGCTTCGCCAACACACCAAACGTATCGTACGGGGCTTAGTTGAAACGGGGATCCGCAAAATTTTACAGATTGAATTAGCCGTTCGCCCTGACTCAGACCAACGAGGTATGACGGCAAGCGGTATGATTGTGATTAACCCACCGTGGCAGTTAGAAAGCCAAATGAAAAAGATTTTACCCTATTTAACCGATGTGCTTGTGCCGGAAGGGACGGGCAGTTGGACGGTGGAGTGGATTACGCCGGAATAAAACGAAGGTAATTAGCAATACAAGCGGTCGGTTTTAACCATTATTTTGCAAATTTCAGCATAAAACTCACCGCTTGTATCTTCAAATAAAAAAAGGAAATGTTATGCAACAATACAAACACGACTTTATCGAATTTGCCTTAAGCCGAAATGTGCTTAAATTCGGCGAATTTACCCTAAAATCAGGCAGACAAAGCCCTTACTTCTTTAATGCGGGATTATTTAATACCGGCAGAGATCTCGCCAAATTGGGAGAATATTACGCCGAAGCGATCCAAGCCAGCCAAATTGACTATGATGTGCTATTCGGACCTGCTTACAAAGGTATTCCGATTGCTACCACCGTTGCTGTGGCGTTAGCAAATCAGTTTGATGTCGATAAGCCTTGTTGCTTTAACCGTAAAGAAATGAAAGATCACGGTGAAGGCGGAAATCTTATTGGGAGTCCGTTAAAAGGTAATATTTTACTGGTGGATGATGTGATTACCGCAGGCACAGCAATTCGTGAATCAATGGAAATCATTCAAGCCAATCATGCAACCTTAGCGGGCGTGATGATTGCGTTAAACCGTAAAGAAAAAGGCAAAGGTGAGCTTTCTGCAATTCAAGAAGTAGAACGCGATTACGGTTGTCAGGTTTTCTCGATTATTGATTTTGATGATTTACTGCAATTTATTGAACAATCGGAACAATATGCGCCTTATTTGGCGAAAATGAGAGCTTATCGAGAGCAGTATGGGGTTTAGAAAGAAATGAAGATTTGTTCCCCTATACAGACATAGTAGACAGAACCATATAGGGGATATGGTCGGTTAGTGGATTTCCGTTTTAAGTTTTCGAATCAGTTCTGCATTAGCCGGGGGGAATTGCCCCTCTTCAAGATTTGATTGTTCCAGCCAAAAGCCTTCCTGCCCCTCCCGACCGAAAGGTTCTCCAATCCACTCTTCAACCAAATAGAAGAAAAACTCAATCACTTTTGTCGGATATTCAAAACTAAAATGCTCATAAGGGAAAGCACTCAATACATGAATGCCTACCTCTTCTTCGAGTTCACGGCGTAAGGCTTCTTCGGGCGTTTCACCTTGTGCAACTTTACCGCCGGGGAATTCCAATGATTGGGCGAAATCTTGCCCTTCAAGACGGCGGCTTAGATAAATCTGTTTAAATTCGTTACGAATAATACCCGCAGAAACTTGAATGCGAGGTTTAGACATTGTGCGCTCCTGTCAATTTAAGCTGCAAGCGGTCAAATCTGCAAAAATTTTTGCAAAATCGACCGCTTGTAGGTTAAGCATATTTGGCTTTATTACCGTGGCAATGTTTGTATTTTTTGCCCGAACCGCATGGGCAAGGTTCATTACGTCCGATATTCAAATTTTTATAATTCTCTTCACCGCTTTCCGCTTCACCTTCAGCATGGTAATGTGCGCTTTCTTCTTCCGCATGAGCTAAACGCTCACGTTCCGCCTGTTCGACTTCTTCTTGGCTACGGACTTGAATACGGCTTAACACGCTGATGACATTCGATTTCAGCTGATCAAGCATATTGGTGAACATCGCAAAAGACTCTTTTTTATACTCTTGCTTCGGATCTTTTTGGGCATAACCGCGTAAGTGAATCCCTTTGCGTAAGTAATCCATAGCCGATAAATGCTCTTTCCAAAGTTCATCAAGGTTTTGCAACATCACGCCTTTTTCAAAACTACGCATAACTTCTGCACCCACCATCGCTTCCTTCGCTTGATACTGCTCTTTAGCAATGTTGATGATACGTTCACGCAACGTATCTTCGTGTAAATCGCTCTCTTCATCCAACCATTTTACAATCGGCAGATCCATACCGAATTCTTGTTTCAAACGGTTCTCTAATGCCGGAACATCCCACATTTCTTCGATTGATTGTGGCGGAATATACTGGTCAATTACCGCATTAAACACATCTTCACGCACGGTGTTGATCATCGCTGAAATATCGTCCGTTTCAAGTAAGTAGTTACGTTGCTCGTAAATCGCTTTACGTTGTTCGTTTGCGACATCATCGTATTGTAGAAGCTGTTTACGTCCGTCAAAGTTGTGCGCTTCTACTTTTGCTTGAGCTGAAGCAATCACTTTAGTCAGCAATTTCGATTCCATTGCTTCGCCTTCTTCGGTAAAGGCTTTACGCATCATATTGAGCTTACCTTCATTGAGGTAAATTCGCATTAAGGCATCATCTAATGATAGGTAGAAACGTGATGAACCAGGGTCACCTTGACGGCCTGAACGACCACGCAACTGGTTGTCGATACGACGAGATTCGTGGCGTTCTGTACCGATAATATGTAAACCACCCGCTTGCATTACAATGTCGTGACGCTCTTGCCATTTTGCTTTGATCTCGTCAATTTGCTCTTGGGTTGGGTTTTCTAATTTTGCAATTTCCGCTTTCCAGTTACCGCCAAGCACAATATCCGTACCACGACCAGCCATATTCGTGGCAATAGTAACTGCCCCCGGATAACCTGCATCAGCAACGATTTCCGCTTCTTGTGCGTGGAATTTGGCATTCAATACTTTATGCGGAATACCTGCCTGTTTTAGTGCTTCTGACAGTGCTTCTGATTTTTCAATCGAAATCGTACCGACTAATACAGGCTGATTACGAGCCATACAATCCTGAATATCCTTAATCACCGCTTGGAATTTCTCTGGTTCGCTCTTAAACATTAAATCGGTTTTGTCGTCACGGATCATCGGGCGGTTAGTTGGGATCACCACGGTATCTAAGCCGTAGATTTGTTGGAACTCAAAGGCTTCGGTGTCCGCTGTTCCCGTCATACCGGCTAATTTTTCATACAGACGGAAGTAGTTTTGATAAGTGATAGAGGCAACAGTTTGGTTTTCGCCCTGAATGTTTACCCCTTCTTTGGCTTCAATCGCTTGGTGTAAACCATCTGACCAACGACGACCAGCCATTGTACGACCGGTATGTTCGTCAATGATCACGATCTCGCCATCTTTCACGATATAATCGACATTCACTTCAAACAGTTTGTGGGCGCGTAATGCCGCATAAACGTGGTGTAATAAGCTAATACGAGCCGGGTGATAAAGGCTTTCCCCTTCGTGCATTAAGCCCATTTCCGTCAAAATATTTTCGACTTTCACCTGACCACGCTCGGTCAAGTGGGCTTGTTTGCTTTTCAGATCAAGAGTGAAATCACCATCACCTGTGTATTCTTCGGTATCTTCTTTATCTTGCGCAATTAAATGCGGAATAACCTTATCAATCGCTTGATAAATTTGTGTCGCATCTTCAGCAGGACCTGAAATAATCAATGGAGTACGTGCTTCATCAATTAAAATCGAGTCCACTTCGTCCACTAACGCGTAGTGTAACGGGCGTTGGAAACGCTCTTCTTTTGAGTGAGCCAAGTTATCACGCAGATAGTCAAAGCCAAGCTCGCTGTTCGTTGCATAAGTAATGTCCGCCAAATAGGCTTGACGTTTAACATCGGACGGTAGCCCTGGAATATTCACCGCAACCGTCATTCCTAAAAATTCAAACAACGGACGGTTGGTTTCCGCATCACGACGAGCCAAGTAATCATTCACCGTCACAACGTGAACCCCTTTACCCGTCAAGGCATTTAAGTAACAAGGTAAGGTTGCAGTTAAGGTTTTACCTTCACCCGTACGCATCTCTGCAATGTTACGTTCGGTCAGCACCATACCGCCGATTAACTGCACATCAAAATGACGCATACCTAGCACACGCTTACTTGCTTCACGCACAGTGGCAAAGGCTTCGTGTAATAAACTGTCTAAGGTTGCTCCTTCCGCTAAACGTTGTTTAAATTCAGCGGTTTTCGCTTGTAATTGTTCATCGGTTAATTTTTCAAATTCAGCTTCTAAACGGTTAATTTGTGCGACACGCTTGTTTAAACGGCGTAAAGTACGATCATTGCTACTACCAAAAATAGCGGTCATTAATTTTGTAAACATATCAATTTTTCCAATAAAAATAATAAGGTAATAAGTATTAGTAACGAGTTTCCGCTCCCCCTGCTTGCGGGGGGAGCTGCCGAAGGCTGAGGGGGGGACTTTGTGAAACTTTAGCCCCCTTACTCCCCCCTTCCGCCTTCGGTACCTTCCCCCGTAAACGGGGGAAGGAAAATAGATGAATTACGCAGTTGGCCCAGCCCGAATCGGCGGATTTGACACTTGATACAAGCAGTATGATTTTGCAAAAAATTCGCAAAAAACCACCGCTTGTTTTGTTGGAATAACGAGAGGTTGTTGTTCTAAATGTAATAAATGAGCCGATTCTAGCTCTACTTTTTGAACTGAAGAAAAATCACTTAAGCGTAATACAAGTTGATTTGTAGGCAATGTTTCACTTTCATTCGCTAACGGCTGAACCGTAGGCAACGCAAAAATCGCCACAATGCCGAGTAGAAATTGTGATAAAAATGCGGGTTTATAAAAGTGACGTAAATTCATTTAGGGATTAATGTAAAAAATAATGTCGATTATACGATAATTTTTGTAGAATAGGCACAATATAAGGGCAATCTTGCTAAAAACAAGCCCAAAAATAAAATATGAGAAACTCGACCACCCAAAATATCAGCGAAGTTTTGCAACGCTCAACTCTTTCACGTATTGTCGAACGGGCAAATGAATTAAATCAGCTAAATCAGAAGATTCAATCTCTGTTTCCCGCACAATATCAAGGGCTTTATCGTGTGATGAATTTATCCGACAATGTGTTGACATTGGCGGTACAAAATGCAACCGTACGGCAAGGGCTTTATTTACAACAAGCCGATTTATTAATGCGGGTTCGTGAAGCGTTACCTGAGGTGTATGAATTACAATTTAAAGTCAGTCCTGATTTTAAAACCGTGGCGTAATTGTCAAAGGAGTCATTGATGAAAAAATATGTGTTGATCTTAACCCTACTATTATCCGCTTGTTCATCATTATCACAGAAGAATATTTCAGGCGTTTATTATGGCGTTTTACCCTGTGCAGACTGTGAGAAAATTCAAGCCGAGTTGGTATTAAAGGATAGCGGAACCTACCGATATAATACGGTTTATTTTAAAAACCAAAAGGAATATACCTTTAGTGAAAGCGGACAATACCGTTGGGATACGAAAAAAACAGATGTTATTCGTTTAGTGGAATTTGATAATTTGGCAGTTAAAGTTGCGCCTGATTATGTCGAATTTTACGATGTTGAAGGTAATCCTGTAAAAAGCAAACACAATTATAAATTGCAGAAAGTCAAACCTTAACTTAATTAATGGTTAGCCCAAGCTTCTGCGGTTAAACGTTTGCCAAAGTGGCTTTCAATTAATCTAATCGTAATGGGGTGTTGCGGATTGAGTAAAATGTCTTTGGTTGCGCCGTATTCAATCACTTCACCCTGATCCATCACCATCAATTTGTCCGCCATATGTTTAATCAAGCCTAAGTGCTGCCCGACATAAATATAAGAAATACCTAACCGAGCTTGCAAATTGAGCATTAAGTTGGTTAATTGCGTTCTGAGTGAAAAGTCTAATGTACTGATCGTGTCGTCAATAATGATGATTTCGGGGTTTAAAATCAAAGCCCTTGCCAAAGCCACACGCTGCTTTTGGCTGTTTGAGGCGTGTTTAATCGGCACAAGTGCATGTTCGGGGTACATTCCGACTAATTTTAAAGTCCGAAAAATCCGCTCGTTGCGTTTTTCTTCAGGTAAACTCGTTGCCAAGCGTAAGGGAGAATCTAAAATCTGCCCGATATTGTAATTGGGGTCGAAAGCATCATTCGGGTCTTGAAAAATCATACGGATTTTCTTGGCACGAAATTCATAATCACCATAGGTTAATTCATGGTCTTTTAGAAACATTTTGCCTGAAGTCGGCTCGGTAATACCGACAAGCATTTTGGCAAGTGTCGATTTCCCTGCCCCGTTCGCCCCGATAATCGCAAGGGTTTCTTGGTGATATAAGCTAAAGGAAACATTTTTTACCGCATAGAAATCTTGTTTGCGAAAGATGTTAATACGGTCAGTAAAGC
>JBGXMX010000189.1:0-5629 GCA_041809245.1 Glaesserella sp. | reverse complement strand
ATCTAAAAATCCCCCTCAATCCCCCTTTTTCAAAGGGGGGAAGTATTATAACAGGAGATAAAAAATTATATTGTTGAGCTTTTTAGGTAAGAAAAATAAATAGAAAGCAAATCAATGCTTTATATAACTTGTCACACAGTGTAAGCGGTCGGATTTGCAAAATTTTTTGCAAAACGTACCGCTTGATCGTCCTAATTCTTCCCAACAACGGGATCTGTTTGTGTTTGTTTCGCTCTTAACTGAGCTAATTCAAACAACGCAAAACGATACTCAACAAAGTTATACACCTGATTTGCAATAGCTAGACGGAACAGACTTACGGCTTCGTTTGTCTGATTCATTTTGAGTGTTTGTTTTGCAAGATAAAAGTAAGTTTCGGTTAAAATTTCCGCATATGCGAGCGTATTTGGCTCTGCATGTACATTCATTTTTAAACGAAGTTGTTCAAGAGTAAAATCGCCCAAGAAGTAAGCAATAAGCTGTGTTCCCCAAAACTCTTTGGACAAAGCGTTAGCCCGATTCACCAAATTAGTTTTAGCTTCTGTAGGGTTCAATTCTAACTCGTTGAAATATAACCATAAAACACGATAAGGGTCAGATTTATCCGCTTCGTAAAAACGTAATAAATCACGCTCGGCTTCCGAATAACGCCCGCTATAGTAAAAGGCAAGCCCTCGATTTAAACGGGTGTAGTCGTAATCCGGATCTAATTCCAATACCGCATTAAAGGCATCAATTGAGCTGTCGTAATCGTCGTCTAACAACAAATACAAGCCCAAATAATTATAGGCTGCCGCCATTTTAGGCGCATATTCGACCGCTTGCGTGAAGTCATAACGCGCAAGCGACCATAACCCTAAACTGCCGTAATTTACTCCTCTTTCGAAGTGTAATTCGGCACGTTCCGTTTGATTTAATTCCGCTTCTTGTAGCACTTGGGTTAAGCGAACCAACATCACTTCTTGTTCAAAACGCAATTGGGGATTGAGTTCTGCTAAAGGCAATTTTGTCGGTGAAATGATATCGGACACTCTGTTCATACAGCCTGTCAGAAAAATCATCACAAAGATTAATCCAAAAAAACGAAAATCAAACAACTTAAAACGTTGTGGCATTAATAAAACCTATTCTTTAAATAAATACCCTTCCCCAAGTAGAGGAAGGGTAACAGAATCATTATTCTGCTAATTCCTGAATCTCTTCAGCAACGTCTTCCGTGCCAGTACCGTTTAATTCTTTCATGGTTAAACGGATACGACCTTGACGATCGATTTCTACCACTTTTACCTGAACTTCTTGACCAACAGATAGGTAATCCGCAACACGTTCTACACGAGCATCGGTAATTTGAGAGATATGTACTAAGCCTTCTTTACCACCAAGGATAGACACGAATGCACCGAAATCCACTACACGAGTAACTTTACCTTTGTAGATCGCATTGACTTCGACTTCTGCCACGATCTCTTCGATACGTTCCATCACTCGTTTTGCTGCATTGTTGTCTGTTGCTGCAATTTTCACAGTACCGTCATCATCAATATCGATTGATGTGCCGGTTTCTTCGGTTAATGCACGAATTGTTGCACCACCTTTACCAATCACATCTTTGATTTTCTTCGGATCGATCTTCATTGTATGAATACGAGGTGCGAAGTCAGAGATTTCTGAACGAGGTGCTGGGATCGCTTGTTCCATCACGCCTAAAATGTGCATACGCGCACCTTTCGCTTGATTTAATGCGATACGCATAATTTCAGGGGTAATCCCTTCAATTTTGATGTCCATTTGTAATGCAGTCACACCTTCACGGGTACCAGCTACTTTAAAGTCCATATCGCCTAAGTGGTCTTCATCACCTAAGATGTCTGAAAGTACCACAAATTTCTCTTCTTCTTTCACTAAGCCCATTGCAATACCTGCAACTGCTGCTTTGATTGGCACACCAGCGTCCATTAACGCAAGAGAAGCACCACACACAGACGCCATAGAAGAAGAACCGTTTGACTCGGTAATTTCAGAAACCACACGTACTACGTACGGGAACTCTTCTGCGCTTGGCATTACGGCTAACACACCACGTTTCGCTAAACGACCGTGACCGATTTCACGACGTTTCGGCGAACCGATACGACCTGTTTCACCTACTGAATATGGTGGGAAGTTGTAGTGGAATAAGAAGCGATCTGATTTTTCGCCTGTTAATTCATCAATGATTTGCGCATCACGTTCTGTACCTAGTGTCGCAACCGCTAACGCCTGTGTCTCGCCACGAGTAAATAATGCTGAACCGTGCGTACGAGGTAAAACGCCTGTGCAAATATCTAATGCACGAACGGTATCTACGGTACGACCGTCAATACGTGGTTCACCTGCAATAATACGGCTACGGACGATTTGGCTTTCTAATGCTGTGATGATATCAATGATTTTACCTTCAGATACGGTTTCATCTTCGGCTGTTAATGTTGCGATAACTTCGGCTTTGATTGCGTCGATTTGTTCGTAACGTGCTTGTTTTTCCGTGATACGATAAGCATCGCCGATACGTGCTTCTGCTAAAGCTTTAACTTTATTGATTAAATCCGTATTTGGTTCCGGAGCAACCCAATCCCAACGTGGTTTGCCCGCTTCTTTTACAAATTCTTTGATGTTTTCAATCACGACTTGTTGTTGCTCGTGACCGAATACCACTGCCGCTAACATCTGTTCTTCAGTTAAAATATCCGCTTCAGATTCAACCATTAATACTGCTTTGTCTGTACCTGCAACGACTAAATCTAAACGGCTTAAACGCTGTTCTGACATGGTTGGGTTAAGAACGAATTGGTTGTCAATGAAACCAACGCGCGCTGCACCGATTGGACCATTGAAAGGCACGCCGGATAAAGATAATGCTGCTGAAGCACCGATCATCGCCACTAAATCCGGGCTGATTTGTGGATTGACAGAAACCACTGTTGCAATTACTTGAATTTCGTTGAAGAAACCTTCAGGGAAAAGTGGACGAACTGGGCGGTCGATTAAACGCGCAATTAAGGTTTCGCCTTCAGACGGACGGCCTTCACGTTTGAAGAAGCCACCAGGGATACGACCAGCAGCGTAAGTACGCTCTTGATAATCTACAGTTAATGGGAAGAAGTCTTGACCTTCTTTTACATCTTTTTTTGCCACGACTGTTACGAAAACAGTGGTGTCATCCATGCTTGCCATTACAGCAGCTGTCGCTTGACGAGCGATTGCGCCTGTTTCTAATGTCACGGTATGTTGGCCGTATTTGAATTGTTTGACGATTGGAGTCATTGCTATGTTCCTTTGAATTTTTTGGAATGATTTATTGTTGGTTTTATTTCCTAAAAATTGCGACTAGCAAAAGTAATCTTATCTTCCATCAAGATTACTTTTGATAGCCGCCTTATTAAATGCGAAGAAATAAAACTTGACTATTATACAGAGATTTTCTGAAAAATCGCCTGTTATTTCGGAATTTGTAAGAAATTTACGCAAAGTGACCGCTTGTAAAAATTAAATATCGACTATCTCCCTAGAAAACATGCTGACACTTTTTACCTATAACAAACACAAATAAAAACATTTACATTTCTTTAAAAATTAGTTATTTATATGGTTGTCATTTCGACATTTTCTGAATATTTTACTTGCAAAAAGGAATAGTTTATGCAGAACACAGAACACACTATTTGGACTAAAAGTAAAAGCCTTGTCAATCTTTCTGCGTTAAGTTGCGCCATTTTCTTTGCTATCAATGGCAATGCACTTGCGGCTAAAGTACCTGAAGGCGTTATCCTTGCCGACAAACAAGAAGTACGTATTCAAACCACTGCTGAAGCAGCTACACTCGATCCACAAAAAATGGAAGGGACAGGAGAAAGTTTACTAGCCCGCCAGCTTCTTGAAGGGTTAGTCAATACCGATGAACAAGATCATCTTGTACCCGGTGTCGCAGAGCGTTGGGAATATGGTCCTGAAAATAAATCATTGACCTTCTATTTACGTAAAGATGCCAAGTGGTCAAATGGCGATCCTGTTACCGCCCATGACTTTGTCTATGCTTGGCAGCGTTTAGTTGATCCGAAAACGGCTTCCCCTTATGCGACCTACTTAGAATTTATGAAAATGGAAAATGTGGCGGATATTGTGGCGGGTAAAAAATCACCGGATACCTTAGGAGTAAAAGCCGTTGATGATCATACTTTATTGCTCACCTTAACTGCCCCGGTTCCTTATGCAGCAGACTTAACTCAACATGCATCACTCTACCCTGTTCATCGTGCAACCGTTGAAAAACATGGTGATAACTGGATTCGTCCTGAAAATTTCGTTGGTAACGGTGCTTACAAAATTGCTGAACGGGTGCTTAATGAAAAAATTGCCTTTGAACGTAGCCCGACTTACTGGAATGATAAAGAAACCGTGGTCAATAAAGTCACGTTTTATGTGTTAAATGAAAGCTCAGGCATTGCACGTTTCCGTTCAGGTGATTTAGATATTGCCAATATTCCGTCAACACTCTACAAAGATACGAAATTCCGTAAAGAATATGATCCGCAAATTCATAAATCACGCAAACTCGGTACATTCACTTATGAGATGAACTTAGCCAAAGCACCGTTTGATGACATTCGTGTGCGTAAAGCGTTAGATCTTGCGATTGAACGTGAAGTGATTACCGACAAAGTACTTGGTTTCGGTCAAACGCCAACCTTCACCTTTACACCGCATTACATCGGCGCAGGTGAAAAAATCAAACAGCCTGAATATGCAAGCTGGACACAAGCCCAACGTAACGAAGAAGCGAAAAAATTACTCGCCGAAGCAGGTTATAGCAAAGCGAATCCGCTCAAAACCGAATTGCTTTATAACACAAACGAAGGCTTAAAAAATATTGCGGTAGCCGCCACATCTATGTGGAAGAAAAACTTAGATGGAATGACGGACATCACGCTGAAAAACATGGAATGGAAAACGTTCTTAGATACTAAAGCTCAGAAAAATTATACCTTAGCTTTCAGTGCATGGATGGCAGACTATAATGATGCAAGTACGTTCTTAACCTACTATCTCTCAAACAGTGACCAAAATAAAATTGGTTTCAAAAGTGAGACCTTTGATAAGTTAATCAATGACTCTTACTATGCGAAAGATGAAGCCGAACGTGCGGAAATCTATGCCAAAGCAGAAGCGGAATTAAATAGTCATCATCCGTTTGTGGCGATTTATCACTATGCGGGATTATTTATTAAAAATCCGAAAGTGAAAGGCTATGAAGGTAAAAGCCCGCAAGGGACTTACTACATTAAAGATTTCTATGTAGAGAAATAACATTCTACAAGCGGTCTGTTTTGTCAATTTTTTTGCAAAATCGACCGCTTGTAGAAGCAAAAAACCGAGTCGTTGTTTCACTGACTCGGTTTTCTTTTTAGATAAACAGCTTATTTATTTTCCGCTTCGCTCTGTGCAACAGAATCCCCTAAGTTTTGATCGTCTGCTACCGTTGGTTTTTCTTCTGGCTTCGCTTCAGAAGGCGGTGTTGTTGGATTGTTATCATTACTGCTTGAATCATTCCAACCTGCTGGCTCACCCACTGGTTTACGCTCCATCAAGTTTT
>JBGXMX010000188.1:0-23113 GCA_041809245.1 Glaesserella sp. | reverse complement strand
GAGCCGCTTCATTCATAAAATGGGTGGTGACGAAAATCGTGATCTTATCTTCCCGAGACAGTTTAATCAGATATTCCCAAAACATATCCCGTGCGGCAGGATCTACCCCCGATGTGGGTTCGTCCAAAATCAATACTTCCGGCTGATGTAAACAGGCGGCAGCCAGTTGCAACCGTTGGCGAATGCCCAACGGCAACGAAGCCGGCGTTTGTTCGACAAATTCAACTAGATGAAATTGCGCCAGTGATCGCTGAACGTAGTGATCCCACTGCGAAGGTTCGATTTGATACAATTTGGCGTGTAGACGCAAATTTTCTCTTACGGTTAATTCTTCATAAAGGGAGAAGGCTTGCGACATATAGCCCACTTTTTTACGGGTATTGATATCGCCGGCATCAATCGGCTGCCCGAGCAAGGTTGCCGAGCCTTCCGTTGGCTCAAGTAATCCGGTTAGCATTTTCATTGTGGTAGATTTACCACAACCGTTCGAGCCTAAAAAGCCAAAAATCTCGCCTCTTGGAATGGTGAAGCTAACGTTATCCACCGACACAAAATTCGCAAATTTTTTGGTCAAACCGACCGCTTGTATTGCCGGCGGTTCGTTCGGGTTCGGGATAAAAAGCGGAATAACCAAGCCGTTCTCCGCTCCTCGTTTTTCGGGCGGTAACAATTTGATATAGGCTTGTTCTAAGGTTTCGCTATTCGTTTCTTGCATCACTTGGCGGGTCGGCTTATCGGCAATAATTCTGCCGTCGTCCATCGCAATCAAATGTTCAAATCCTTCAGCTTCATCAATATAAGCGGTGGCAACAATGACGGTCATTGTCGGGCTTTCTTGGCGTAAACTCTCCACCAATTCCCAAAATTGGCGGCGGGAAAGCGGATCTACGCCGGTGGTCGGTTCGTCCAAAATCAGCAAATCGGGGCTGTGTACCAATGCACAACATAAACTGAGTTTCTGCTTCATCCCGCCCGATAATTTTCCGGCTGGTCTGTCGGCAAAGGGCAGCAAGCCTGTCGCTTGCAATAACCGATCGATCCGCGCTTGGCGGTAGGCTTTCGGCAAGCTGTAAAGACGGGCGTGAAACTCAATATTTTCATAAATAGAGAGGGTCGGATAGAGGTTTTTCCCCAATCCTTGCGGCATAAAAGCAATTTTATGGGAAAGCTGATCGCGCGCTTTGCTGTCGGCAATGTTTAAGCCGAACACCGAAATGTCGCCCTGTTGTAGGATTTTTACCCCTGAAATTAGTGAAAGCAAGGTCGATTTCCCTACGCCGTCAGGTCCGATTAATCCCACCGTAACGCCTTGAGGAATTTGTAACGATACCTCTTTCAGCGCCTGTGTTTTGCCGTATTGATGAGAAAGATGTTGGATTGAAATAGCGAAAATCATAACATTTCCACATTATTTTTCTGATGGTAATTTAACGTTGAATGCGTCAGACCATTCCGCCTTGCCATCGTATTTCACATATCCCATTGCGGTCATACCGCCTTTAAAGAACGCCGGATGTTGTTTTACGATCTCTTCGGGAATTTGTAGCTTGATTTTAAACATCATTTTGGTGCGTTCTTCGGCGGTTTCGACCGATTTCGGGGTAAATTGAGCTTGTGAAGAAACATAGCTTACCTTGGCAGGGAAAACCGCCTCCACGCCATCAACAATGACACGGGCTTCATCACCGATTTTCACTTGATTAGCTTGATAAGACGGTAAGAATACGTTGATATATACATCATCTAAATCCAAAATGCTGACCACTTTACCGCCCACACCGAGCACATTGCCAACATCGGCAAGCTGATATTCCACTCGTCCGCTCAACGGTGAACGAATAAGCATATCTTCATGTTGAGATTGGGCATTTTGCGCATCGGCTTTGGCTCTTTCAACCATCGCTTGTGCTTGGGAAATGGTCGCCTCCGCTTGGCTTACGGTTGCTTGTGCTTCGGCTCGTGCGGCTTTTGCCGTATCAATCGCCGATTGTGCCACTTTATAATTGGCTTGGCGGCGTTCTAATTCGCTGGCAGAAATCAAATTATCACGGCGTAGCTTTTTAGCATTATCCAATTCCAATTTCGCCACGTTTAATTGTTGCTGTTGGGCATTAATTTCAGCATTCGCACGGCTGACTGTTTCCAACGCACGTTGCTTTTGGGCTTTCGCTTGTGCAACTTGTGCCTGCATCGCTTCAATTTGTGCCGAAGTCGCATTCACTTGGCTCTCAATTTGACTGGAAGAAAGACGAGCCAGCGCTTGATTTTTCTCTACATCTTCGCCTTCTTTGACCAACATTTCTTCCACTCGCCCCGCATAAAGTGTTGCCACATTAACACGATCCACCGTCAAACGCCCGTTTACACCACTAATCCCGTCCGGTAAGTTCGAGCTGCTTTGCGTCTGTTTCCAATAGATACCGCCACCAACAACGGCAATCACCAATAGTGCAATCCATACTTTTTTCATATTATCCCCTTCATCCCTCAATATCGTCTAAATAAAAAGCAGTGTAGGAAAATCACGGATCCGACTCAATCATCAAAAAACAATAAAATGTTGCTTATCTCGATAAAAAACGATATTTTGTTGTTTATCCTGTTCAAAAAGGATGCAGATAAAAAGACAACAAATAGAAAAGAAGGCAAATGAAATGAATAAAGACGATATTCGAGTCATTAAAACCGCGAAAAGTATTCATCAGGCGTTTTTCAGCTTATTGGAAGAAAAAGATTATCAAGAGATTACGATTCAAGATATTTTGGACGTTGCACAGATTAACCGCACCACGTTCTATAAACACTATGCGAATAAAGATGCACTGGCTAAACAGCTTGTTGAAGAGTTTAAACACACGATCTTTTTTCCTATTTTAGAGCGACGCTTCAATGAGTCCAGTTTAGAATTTATTCAAAAAGAGGCCCCGTTAATGCTTAGGAATAAAGAAATAATTCGGCTTTTGTGGAAAATCGAGACATCGAAAATTCATCTAAAACAAGATATGTATCAGTTAATTAAGCGGCAGTATATTGAAGCATTATCTAAAGAAACCATAGACAATGAATTAATAGACCTTGAGTTTCAAGGGCATATTTATGCTTCTTTAGCCTTAGCTTCAATCAGCTTCAGTTTTGATTTAGAACAGGAAGTAAACCCGCTTCATTTGTTGGAAAACTTAAAAATGCTTTTTCAACGAGCAATTTTATGAGGTTAGTTGACAGATGGGTTAAAAACAAGCGGTCAAATTCGCATAAAAATTTGCAAATCTAGTCGAGAACTTTCAGCAACGCTTGATATTCTTTGGAATTGCGTAACAAAATTTGAGCCGCTTGTTTTAATTGATTGACGGCGTTGTTTGATAAATAAAATGAAGTATTGATATTTAATACCTCTCTCTTTAATTCGGACTCCGGCAGATCTTTCAAACCGAGGCTGATAAAATGCAATTCCACTTGTTTATTCTTTGCTTGGGTTTGCATCATTTTATTCCATTCATCGGTAAATTCACGAAAACGGCGTAAGGTTGTTTGGGTATTACGATCAATCGGCACATTTACAATCGTATTGACCACATCTAAAGTTTTCGGAATATCCGCACTTTGGTCGATTTCGCTGGTCACTTCATTTTGTGCATTTACGCTGATAATCACAATCCGTTTTAATTTGGCCGCCAGTGCCGTGTTATACATTCCTTCTCTTCCAATCAAATCATAAATATCCGTAAAGGCTGCAAGCCCTAAGTTATCCGTCAAACCGCCGTCAACCAAGTGAATAAAAGGGCGATTGCGGCTATTTTGATAAGATGCCAATGTGGTTTTTATCTCTTCGACATTTTTGGATTTCAAGGTATCGACATCTATTGCCGTCACCATCTTTGTCACTTCCGGCGGGTGATAGCCACAATTTCCGGCGTTATTATTTAATGTGATTGGGCTAAAAATGAGCGGTACTGCGCTTGATGAAGCCACTGCTCTGGCAATTTCAAAGTCACTGAGATTTAAACAAAGCCCATCAAAAAATTCCTGTGTGAAAATCACTTTTTGTCCTAGGCTCATATCCGTTGCGCTGACAAGGGCGAAAGGGCCTTTGCGCTCTTTGGCAAGCGCATCAAAAGTTTTGCCTTTATAAAGGGCAAGATTAAACTGCTCTTGGAGCAAATCACCGCGACCGTATTGCGCCGATGTCAATTTAGGCAAATTGGCAAATGAGAAGAACTGGTTTGTCAGCTGACTTTCAAAATCTTTTTTCAAGAAATTTTCTTCAAAGTGCGGGACAACTTCTTTTCCTGTCAAAGAAAAATAGGTCGCCAACACCGAGCCGCCGGATACGCCGAAGACTAAATCAATGTGATCCAGCAATGTGGCATTCAGTGAGGAATGACCAACCGGCGTTTGTTTAAACTGCTCCAGCACGCCGTAGCCCAATGCCGCCGCCCGACTCCCGCCGCCGGATAACATCAAAATAATCAAATGTCCGTCTTGATGTTGTTCAATGATATTTTTCACCCGATAACCTTGGTCAGGCGTAATCTGCGTAATGGTTTCTACCGGCTGAAACTGAATTGAAGTACAAGCCGAAAGAAGACAGGTGCCGAATATGCAAAGTTTTTTAAACATAGGTATCAGTAAAAGAAATGACAAGCGGTGAAATTGTACGCTTTTTTTGCAAAATTTCAGCCTTTATACACCGCTTGTAAATGAATGATTACGCCTCTTTCACCCAAAGAGATATTGTTACGGAACAAAACTACTGCGTCATTTTATGTACAATGTCAGTGAAACCGTCGGCTGTCGTATACACTGCTTCTTTACCCTGTGCTTTTAAAATCATGTCGGAAAGCTCACGAAAAGCGGCATGTCCGCCTGCACGGGTTAACACCAAATCGGCTTGATTTTTGATATAGTCGAACGCATCGCCGACCGCCACCGCCAGCCCGCAAACTTCAAAAGCAGGTAAGTCTAAGCTGTCATCCCCTAAAAATGCCGTTTCTTCGGCACATACGCCCGCTTGTTGCATTAACTCAAAACAGGCTTCACGTTTTGACATTTTACCGAGCTGATAAAGGGTAATTCCTAGGTTTTTAATGCGACGGCGTAAAATCGGCGTATCGCCGCCGGATAAAACCGCCACTTGAATACCGCAGGCAAGTAACATTCTAATACCCAGTCCGTCTTTCACGTTAAAATACTTTAATGCTTCGCCATTTTCATCGTAGTAAAGGCTGCCGTCCGTAAGAACACCGTCTATATCGGTAATTACTAATTTGATTTTTGAGAGTCTTTGCATAAGTATCCTTGATTTCAGGTAAGTGGAGTTTTATGATCTTGCCCATTATAGCCCTTTGGAGTAACCAATGTCGATTTCTCAAAATTTAGCGACAATTTCTCAACAAATTCAACAATATTGCCACCAAGCCAATCGTCCTGAACAAAGTGTCAAACTGTTAGCCGTCAGCAAAACCAAACCGATTTCAGCCATTGCCGAAGCGATTGAAGCGGGACAACGTGCTTTCGGGGAAAATTATGTACAGGAAGGGGTTGAAAAAATTCAACATTTTGTATCTAACTGTGCCGATAATCCGAAACTCGAGTGGCATTTTATCGGTTTATTGCAATCGAATAAAACTCGTGTCGTGGCGGAGCATTTTGATTGGGTTCAAACGATTGACAGGCTTAAAATTGCACAACGTTTAAACGACCAACGCCCCGCCCACTTACCTGCGCTTAATGTATTAATTCAGATTAATATCAGCGACGAAGAATCCAAATCGGGAGTTGCTGCGACACAAATGCTGGAATTAGCCGCACAAATCAAACAGCTTCCGCGTTTAAAATTACGCGGTTTAATGGCTATTCCAAAGCCTGAAAGCGATACGAAACAACAAAAAATCGCCTTAGCTCAAATGAATGAACTGTTTATTCAATTGCAATCCGAGTTTGAGGGGATTGATACGCTATCGATGGGGATGTCAGATGATATGCAAAGTGCGATTGAGTGCGGCTCAACCATGGTGCGTATCGGCACGGCAATTTTCGGAGCAAGAGCTTAAATTTGATTGCACTTAAAAACAAATACTCTTATCCTTTCCACATTTAAAAATTTAAGGGAAAAGCTATGCGACCTAAAGCAAAATTTAGAAAAGATTACCGTCAGCCTGATTTTACCATTCATCAAATTTATCTTGATGTTCAACTTGATCCCGAACAGACGATTGTCACCTCGACCTTATCCGTCGTGCGTAAAAATGTACAAGCGACTACGTTACGTTTAGACGGGCATAGCTTTGAGTTTTTATCAATTAAATTTAATGGCGAGCCGTTTAAAGAATATCAAAAAGATGATGAGTCTTTGACGTTAAATTTAGCTAATTTCCCTGCGGATCAATTTGAGTTGGAAATTCAGACAAAACTCAATCCATCAACCAATACGTCACTGCAAGGGCTATATCAGTCGGGTGAAGGGATCTGTACTCAATGTGAAGCCGAAGGTTTCCGTCAGATTACTTATATGCTTGATCGCCCTGATGTGCTTGCAAAATATCGCACCAAAATCACCGCTTGTAAAAGTAAATATCCATATCTGCTTTCTAATGGTAATCGTATCGCTCAAGGGGAGTTGGACGATGGTCGTCACTGGGTCGAGTGGGAAGACCCGTTCTTCAAACCAAGCTATTTATTTGCCTTAGTCGCAGGGGATTTTGACCTGTTACAAGATAAGTTTATCACGATGAGCGGACGTGAAGTTGCCCTTGAAATCTATGTGGATCGGGGAAATCTTGACCGTGCAACTTGGGCGATGGAGAGCTTAAAACGTTCGATGAAATGGGACGAAGAGCGTTTTGGGCTGGAGTACGATTTAGATATCTATATGATCGTGGCGGTCGATTTCTTTAATATGGGGGCAATGGAAAATAAAGGGTTAAACATTTTTAACTCGAAATTTGTGCTGGCTAATCCGCAAACTGCAACAGACGATGATTATTTGAATGTTGAAGCGGTGATTGCTCACGAGTATTTCCATAACTGGACGGGCAACCGTATTACTTGCCGTGACTGGTTCCAACTCAGTTTAAAAGAAGGTTTGACAGTTTTCCGTGACCAAGAATTTACCTCAGATTTATGGTCAAGATCGGCAAAACGGATTGAAGATGTGCGTTTGTTGCGTGCGGTACAATTTGCTGAAGATGCAAGCCCGATGGCTCACCCTATTCGCCCTGAAAAAGTGATTGAAATGAATAACTTCTATACAGTTACCGTCTATGAAAAAGGGGCGGAAGTGATTCGTATGATCCATACCTTACTTGGCGAAGAGCGTTTCCAAAAAGGAATGAAACTCTATGTAGCAGAAAATGATGGTACGGCGGCAACCTGCGAAGATTTTGTATCTGCAATGGAACGTGCTTCGGGAGTGGATTTAGATCTATTCCGCCGTTGGTACAGTCAATCGGGTACACCTGAATTAACGATTTCAGATGAGTATGATGAAAAACGCCATACCTACCGTTTGCACGTTTCTCAAAGCACGCCACCAACCGCCGATCAGCTGGAGAAAGTGAATTTACATATTCCGTTGAAAGTGGCGTTATATGGTCAAGACGGTAAGAAAATCAATTTACAACACGAATTATTAACCGTCAGTGATGTGTTAGATGTAATCCACGAACACCAAACCTTTGAGTTCCATAATGTGCAACAACGCCCTGTGCCTGCACTGTTGTGTGATTTCTCTGCCCCTGTGCGTTTAGATTACGATTATTCGACAGAACAGCTTTTGACGCTCTTGAAATTTGCTGAGAATGATTTTGTGCGTTGGGACGTGGCACAAATGTTGTTTAACAATGAATTGCGTGAAAATCTAAGTCGCTACCAACAAGGCGAAGCAATGGCATTCTCACAAGGTCTGTTAGAAGCACTCACCTTTGTGATCGACAATGCAAATAAAGATCCGGAACTCGCCGCTTTAACCTTAACCTTGCCAAAAGAAACGGAATTTGCGGAGTTGTTTAAAGTAATCGATCCTACGGGCATTGCGGCTGTTCGCCACTTTATGCAACAAGCGATTGCCGATGAATTAAAAGATCGTTTCTTAGTCGTTTACAACCAAAATAAATTAACGGAATACCGTGTGGTTGCCGATGATTTGGCAAAACGTGCATTACGCAATGTCTGCTTGTCTTACCTTGCCTTTACCGAAGTGGGTAATACCTTGGTACACAAACATTATCATCAAGCAAACAATATGACGGATACTTTGGCAGCACTCTCAGCTTCAACCAAAGCACAACTCGCTTGCCGAGATCAGCTTCTTGCCGATTTTGAACAAAAATGGCAACACGATGGCTTAGTGATGGATAAATGGTTTGCTTTACAGGCAACACGCCCTGATGAAAATGTGCTTGAAATTGTACAAAATTTATTAACGCACCCAAGTTTTAACTTTAAAAATCCAAACCGTGTACGTTCACTCGTTGGAGCATTTGCAAGTCAAAACCCAAGTGCATTCCACGCCATTGACGGCTCAGGTTATCGTTTCTTAGTCGATATGTTGATTAAGATGAACGAAAGCAATCCGCAAGTGGCGGCACGTTTAATTGAGCCGTTAATTAAACTTTCTCGCTATGACACTCAACGTCAAACCTTGATGCGTCGTGGCTTAGAGCGTTTGAAAGGCTTGGATAATCTTGCTCGTGATCTGTTTGAAAAAATTGAAAAGGCGTTGCAGTAATGATTTGGCATAAAGCATTATTTTCCTTTCACGGAAGGTTAAACCGCAAAGGCTTTTGGATCGGCTTTGGGATCAATTTTGCATTTTTATTTATTTTTGCAAATTTTATCTTAAATCCGACCGCTTTCAGTTGGATCAGTGTGATTCCGCTCACGCTCTCGGCATACAGTCTTTCCGCCGTGATTGTCAAGCGCTTGCATGATCGCAACCGCTCGGGTAAAGCGCTGCTGATGGTAGGCGTGCCGATTTTATGTTATCTCGCCTCTCTTGCCGCACAAGGGACAATGGCGTGGTTACTTGGTATTATGATGCCAGTATTTATCTCGACAATCTTAGTGATGGAGTGGGGTGTATTTGCAGGAAACCCTGAGACGAATCAGTATGGTGAGAAAGGATTGAGTATCCGTTTTAGATAATAAATTCCCCTCTCCCGTTTACGGGAGAGGGTGGAGAAAATCCGAAGGATTTTCGGAGGGAGAGGGCTTTGCAGATTTTCGAAGGAATCAACCCGCTTGTTTGCCCTCTCTCTGCTCAAAATAGCCTAACGCTATTTTGAGCTGTCTCTCTCCCGCAAGCGGGCGAGAGGGAAGAATTAAGATATTTACATTCCATTCTGCCGTAAACATGAGAGAGTTTTAATACTTTTAACAAAAAACAAATTCAAAATGACCGAAATAAAACTTAATTACCACAAAACCCATTTTTTAACCTCTGCACCTGATATTCGCCATTTACCTGAAGACAGTGGCGTGGAAATTGCCTTTGCAGGGCGTTCAAATGCAGGGAAATCGACGGCATTAAATGCCTTAACTAACCAAAAAAACTTGGCTCGTACGTCTAAAACACCAGGGCGTACGCAGTTAATTAACTTATTTGAAGTAGAACCAAATTGTAAATTAGTTGATTTACCTGGCTATGGCTATGCGGCAGTGCCTGAACAGATGAAACTTCAATGGCAACGTTCTTTAGGTGAATACTTGCAGAAACGTGAATGTTTACGGGGTGTAGTGATTTTAATGGATATTCGCCACCCGTTGAAAGATCTCGATCAGCAGATGATCGAATGGGCAGTATCCGCAGAATTACCTGTGTTATTGCTACTTACCAAAGCGGATAAACTCAGCCAAAGTGCAAGAAGCAAAACCGTTAAAATGGTGCGTGAAGCGATTTTACCGTTTCAAGGCGATGTGCAAGTCGAAGCCTATTCTGCGTTAAATCGTATTGGTATTGATAAACTTGCGACTAAATTAGATAGTTGGTTCGCTGAAATTTTTACACAAACCCAAGAGGGATAATCTTATGTACAACTTAACCGAATTACGCCAAGAAACCGATGAAATCATCGAATCTTTATTAGCCGATGGAAGCGATCCTGAAGCCCTTTATATTATCGAACACCACGTTGCTCACCACGATTTTGATAAACTCGAAAAATTAGTGGTAGATGCTTATAAGTTGGGCTATGAGATTTCTGAAGCAGAAGAAGTGGAAGAAGAGAATGGCGATCTTGTGTTTGTGTGCGATATTGTCAGCGAAATTAAACTAGATGCGGAACTTATTACCGCTCAACAAAAAGAGCTACTGCCGTTAATCGAAAAATCGGGTGCGGTCTATGAAGGCTGGGGCACTTATTTTGAAGATCCGAACAGCGATGAAGATGAATACGGTGACGACGGCGAATTTTTCGATGATGAAGATGATGATTTTGATGATGAACGTCGTCACTAATTGAATAGACAAGCGGTGAGTTCTTGCAAATTTTTTGCAAAAATCCACCGCTTGTTGATTATCCGTGTCTTACAATTTTCTCTTCTTTTAACGGTAAATTAAGCACCGCCGCAAGAAAAGCTAATACCATATCGGCATACCACATCCATTGATAATCACCGAAATATGAAATGGCTAATCCGCCAAAGTAAGCACCAAGGAAACCACCGATTTGGTGGCTTAAAAGCACTAAACCGAAAAGTGTGGCTAAATAACGTACGCCGAATAATTTACCGATGGCGGCGGCTGTGGGCGGCACCGTCGCAAGCCAAGTTAAGCCTAGGGCTATGGCAAAAACAAAGAATGTCATCGGGGTTTGCGGCATCATCAAATAGATACCGATTAATATGGTACGGCTCAAATACATCCAAAAGAGAATATATTTACTGCGGTAATGCCCTACACACCAACCGATAAACAAACTCCCGACCACATTCGATAAGCCGATAAGCGCTAACGACCACGATGCAACGTTTGAACGTAGCCCCGCAAGGGTAATCTCTGTCGGCAAGTGCGTGACTAAAAAGGCGATATGGAATCCGCAGGTAAAAAAGCCGATATGTAACAACCAATAGTTGCGGTCGGCAAGGGCGGTTTTCACCGCTTGTCCGAGAGTTTGTTCTGCGATAGTCGGTGAGCCGGCTTGAGTGACGGTTGGCGGATTGCGGGTTAAATAGTAGGCTAACGGTAAACAGAGAAAGCTCACCATCGCTAAAAAGAACATCGTACCACTCCAGCCGATAGCAGGAACCACAATCAAAGATTGTAAAACCGGTGCAAAAATAAACTGCCCGAAAGAGCTTCCCGCATTGATAATGCCGGATGCCGTACCTCGGTGTTGCGCCGGAATCTTATTGGCAACTTGCCCCATTAATACCGAAAAGCTGCCGGCACCCGTTCCAAATGCGACCAGTAATCCAAGGGTAAAAACAAAGCCCCAAGCAGAAACCAAATAAGGCACTAAAGCACAGCCGATCGCCAACAGGAGCGTACCGCCGCATAATACCCACCAAGCGCCGAACCGATCCGCCAATGCGCCCATCACAGGTTGAGCGACTCCCCACATCAATTGGGTCACCGCTAAAGCGAAGCTCAGTTGTACAATGGTGATTTCAGTCGTTGATGAAATCGGCTGAACAAATAACCCAAGAGATAAACGAATTCCTGAGGTAATTAAAAGAATGGTTGCTGCGACAAACACAAATGCCCAAGCCGCTTTTACTCCGGTTACGGTCATATCTCTCCTTAAAACATTTTCAGCTTCAAGCTGTTTTTAGTGTACTTTTGGTTTTTCTGCCATCTTCGGTTTGGCAAAATGGCTGTGTAAAAACAGCGTTACCACACGTAAATACTCAATAATTTCTTCCGCCGCTTCAAGCAGCTCATCGTTATTATCTTCCTCGCTATAGCCTAATTTGGCGATTTCGTCTAAATCGTCAATTGCCTCGCCGACTTCATCGGTTTCCTGTTGCAATTTAGGCTGAGCAAGCCCTAAACCGAGTAAAAAATGCCCAGTCCATTCCGCAATACCGTCCGCTAGCGCAAAACCGTTTTCTTCATCAACCAGCCACAAGGAAAAAAGCGTATTCGTATCATCAAAACTTTCACTGAGTTGTTGATAGAAGTCCGTTAATTTAGCCAAAGGCGCTTGTGAAAAAGCATGACCGTCATTGGTGAACTGATAAGTTAAGGTTTTCCAAGAGTCATCTTGAATACCGCCTGCAATTAACCCGCTTAAAAAGCCGTGAAATTCTGCGGGCGTGTAATCAATCTGAAGTTCGGAAATCAGCTGTTTAAAATCGTTTGAATGTGAAATTGCCATAGCCTGTTATTTGTGATTTGTTCAAAGGGTGGCATAATAGCAAAAATTTTTGTTTTCGTGAGGATTTCCCAGCAATGTCAAAAAATAATATTGAGTTACAAATTTTTGGGCAAGTTCTGCGCTTATATTGTCCACCGGAACAGCAAGAAGCGCTGTTAGCTTCTGCTAAACGTTTAGAAGATCGTGTTGCGCACCTAAAAGAGCAATCCGGAATTATTCAGCTTGAAAAAGTGCTGTCTATTGTGGCATTAAATTTAAACTACGAACTTGAGCAAGAACAGCGTAAAAATATTGAAAATAAAAATGTACTTGTTGCTTGCGTGCAACAACTCGACAGCTCTTTAGCCAAATTTCAATCTTGTGAAATCGGAGAACTGCCGATTGTTCAAGAAACTCACAAATAGGTAGATTTTATTGATCTAGCTACTAGGAAAAATCAGCAAATTCCGTTACTATTCTTATTGCCTGAGGTGTACGTTGTGAGTTACGTCCCTGAGCCGATATTTAAAACACTTTGAGTTGAGCTCTTATATTGTTGGTGAGCAGGCTCGTTTACGAGAAGCCTAAAAACGATAATGTTCGACTCCCTTGAACCGTCTGGTTCAAGGACCACAACTGATGACGGCACTTCGGGTCTTTTTTTATGAACGATATTTCCCTACTCTCCATAAGCGAACAACGCAATCAACTTCGCAAACAGATGCGAGCCAAACGCCTAGCCTTAACCGCTGATGAACAGGCCTTTGCAACACAAGATATTATCCCCAAATCATTAGCACTCATTGAACGTTATTCCGCTCAACATATTGCTTTTTATTTGCCGTTTAATGGTGAAATCTCACCGCTTGCGTTAATGGATAGGCTTATCAAGCAAGACAAAAAGATCTATCTGCCCGTGCTACACCCCTTTTCAGCCAATCAACTGCTTTTTCTCAAATATCAAGGGGAAGCACAGCTAGAGCGAAATCGTTTGGGGATTTTACAACCGAAATTGGACGTACGAAATGTATTGCCACTCAATGAATTAGAAATGATCTTCGTCCCACTGGTTGCCTGCGACAAACAAGGCAATCGGCTTGGTATGGGCGGTGGTTTTTACGACCGCACTCTTTCCCAAGCCAAACAGTTAATCAGTGTCGGACTCGCACACCAATGCCAACAGATCGAGCATTTGCCGCTAGAGAGTTGGGACGAGCCGTTGTCATATATTGTTTTGGGCGGAAAGTAGGTCGGGCATTTATGCCCGACTATGGCTATCCGATTGGGTTGTCTAGCATTTATGCTCAATAGCTGGGTTGTCGGGCATAAATACCCGACCTACCATTAATAAAATGATTACTGCTAATTCAATGAAAACAGCATAATTCGATAGTTTATTTAGTGAGATTAATCTATGGAACTCAAACTCCCCCCGCCCTTAGTTGCTCTGATTTGTGCAGTAATGATCTATTTTTTGCCGAACTATGCAGAGCCAAATTGGATTTATCGCACCTTTGCGGTTATCTGTTTGATATTCGGACTCACGGTCGATCTCTGTGGTTTATGGGCTTTTTGGCAAAATAAGACGACAATCAACCCGCTAGACCCTAATAAAACTTCAACATTAACCACCCATGGTATTTATCGTTTGACCCGTAATCCGATGTATTTAGGATTAGCAAGTCTGTTGTCGGCTTGGGCGTTTTGGTTGGGGAATGCATTCGCCTTGCTTGTGGTGTGGGGATTTGTTTATTACATTACCCGTTTTCAAATTGAACCTGAAGAGCGTATTTTGAGTGCAAAATTCGGCGAAAGCTATCACCAATATCAACAAAAAGTTCCCCGTTGGTTGTGGTAGTTCATACAAGCGGTCAGATTTGCAGAAAATTTTGCAAATTTTGCAAAAAAGTTAGACAATCCTACCGCTTGTGATATTCATATAAGGACACATTATGTTAACCAACTACGAAGAAACCATTTTCAGTAAAATTATCCGTAAAGAAATTCCCGCAGCCATTGTTTATCAAGACAATTTAGTTACCGCTTTCCGTGATATTTCTCCGCAAGCGAAAACCCATATTTTGATTATTCCGAATAAATTTATTCCAACGGTCAATCATGTGAGTGAAGAAGATGAACAAGCCCTTGGGCGTTTATTTACGGTTGCAGCGAAAATCGCCAAAGAAGAAGGCATTGCCGAAGACGGCTACCGCTTGATTATGAACTGCAATAAACACGGCGGGCAAGAAGTGTTCCATATCCATATGCACTTATTAGGCGGCGAACCGTTAGGCAAAATGTTGGCGAAGTAAGATGAAATCGTTTTCTTTTATTGCATTTTTTAGCCTGTTTTTGACCGCTTGTGCCTCTAACCCACCGAGCTATTTGCCGTCGGGGAGTAAGCCGATTATCAATGTTGAGGCGGATGTTGCCAAGGTTGCCGAGGTAAAAGCGGCATCCGATGAGCTGAGTGTGACAAACCAAACCGCACAGCCGCTAAATTTGAGTTATAAGCTATTTTGGTACGATAAAACCGGCGTAACACAAACACTGCATGGCGAAGAAACCACACCTTGGCAAAACTTGCTGCTGGCGCCACAACAACGGCAATCCGTGACCTTAGTGAAACCGACGCCCGAAAGTGAAAATTACCGCTTTTATTTGCGTTTTAAACGATGAAAGCTCTTGATTGGCTGGTCATATCTCGTCGACAAGCGGTTCGTTCCGTTACAAAATTAGCAGGGCTGACCGCTTGTAGCCATTTGGTAGAATTAGAGAATGGCGAGCGTTATGTGTTACGTCACCAAAGTGAACGGGCGACGAATTACGGTATTAATTATCAACAGGAAGTCGCTTTTTTACGTAAGCTTGAACCGTTCGGACTTTCACCAACGGTGGTTTATGCGGATGACAATTCGGCATTGCTGAATTGGATTGAAGGCGAGATACCCGATATATTTGACGAAAAGCTTCTCAAATCCCTTGCCGAACAGCTGGCTTTGCTTCACACAATTCCTTTACAAGCGCTTGATTTTGAGCCGAAATTTGCAACATTAGATCTTGCCGAACGCTGTCTGTTTTTATGGAATAATCTTTCTCAAACCAAGCAACAGCAACTTGGTTTTAGCCCGCCTTTTCGGCAAATAACGCCTTTTCAACGGGCGGTTTGCCACCATGATATTCACCTTGCAAATCTTGTATTACAAGAGAAGCAGCTTTTTTTGATTGATTGGGAATATGCGGCAATTTCAGATCCTGCCTTAGAACTTGCGCTATTGTTGCAAGCCAATGCGTTAGCGACAGACCCAAAAGAGATTTTTCTTGCGTATTATTTTGCCAAAACAGCTTTTGATTCTGCTGCTTTCTTAGCCAAGATGGAAGAATATCAACCTGAGGTGGATAAATTAAGCCGGCTGTGGTTTGCCTTAGCGGAATAACCGACTAAAATCATCAGTTGTTGAGAATAGCTCGCATTTGTAAAAGTGTGTAAACTTGATTGCTTGATTTGATGAGAATTATTATCATCTAATCACTTTAAAAATAATAGGTAATCACTCCAACTCTTTGCGCCTCATTCCCCCACAAAATGAGGCGCTTTTTTTATTGGTTTAACTAAGCGTGACTTTCTAAAAAACGCTCGGCATCAAGGGCTGCCATACAACCTGTGCCAGCGGAAGTAATCGCTTGGCGATAGTTATGATCCATTACATCACCCGCAGCAAAAACACCTTCCACACTGGTTGCCGTGGCATTGCCTTCTAAGCCCGATTTCACCACAATATAGCCGTTGCTCAATTCAAGCTGATCTTTGAATATGTCTGTATTGGGTGAATGCCCGATAGCAACAAATACGCCGTCAAGCATTACTTGCTCTTCGTTACCTGTTTGAGTGCATTTTAAACGTACACCGGTGACTCCCGTATTATCGCCCAGTACTTCATCAAGTACGCTGTTTGTATGTAAAATAACCTTACCCTCAGCCACTTTTTTCATCAAACGGTCAATTAAGATCTTTTCACTGCGGAAGGTATCGCGACGGTGGACTAAATGTACCTCTGAGGCAACATTCGATAAATATAATGCTTCTTCCACAGCAGTATTTCCACCGCCGATGACCGCTACAGGCTTATTACGATAGAAAAAGCCGTCGCACGTCGCACAGGCAGAAACACCACGTCCTTTAAACGCTTCTTCTGACGGTAATCCTAAATATTTTGCCGAAGCTCCGGTTGCAATAATCAGCGCATCACAGGTAAACGTATTAAAATCCCCTTTCAACGTAAACGGGCGCTGTGAAAGATCTACACTGTTGATATGGTCGAAAATAATCTCCGTATTAAATTTTTCAGCATGCTTTTGCATTTTGCTCATTAACTCCGAGCCGGTAATATCACCGAACTCACCGGGCCAATTTTCAATTTCGGTAGTAGTCGTAAGCTGCCCGCCTTGTTGCATACCGGTGACGAGTACGGGATTTAAATTCGCCCGTGCGGCATAAACCGCCGCAGTATAACCGGCAGGCCCTGAGCCTAAAATTAAAAGTTTTGCATGTTTTGTTGTCATTCTGTTCTCCTTACAAGCGGTCACTTTTTTGCAAAATTTTGCAAAAATCCGAGCGCTTGTAAACTAATTAATATAATAGGGAATAAAGTTGGCGGCGATATTTCGGCACCAGCGGATCAGCATTGCCCATTGCTGATAAAATCGCTAAAAATTGTGTTTTGATTTCGCCGTTGCCTGCACCAAGATCTTGTTTTAACCAATCAAATAACAGATCGAGTGCTTCTTCATTGCGAGAAACCTGATGCAGCTGATTCGCCAGTTTGACCGCAATATCGGGGCTTTTGGTCTTGGCATAGTCTGCTTGGAGCTGTTGAATTTCAGGGGAGTCCGCTGCTTGTTCCAATAGCCGAATTTGATCTTGCAATCCTTGCCAGCGGCTGTCTCTATCTTGAATCGGGATTTGTGCCAAAATCTCTTTAGCAGGTTCAATCTGTTTCATCGCAATGTAAGTTTCTGCATACAGCAACCCGAAATCACTGTTTTTCTTATCGGTTAATTCCCACGCATTTTTAAGTAACGGCAGGGCAAGATCGTACTGCTCGGCTTCTAAAAACTCTAACGCTTGGGTAAATTTAAGTTCCTCTTCTTTCGGTAAAATATGGCTTAAACGAACACGCAGCTCTTGTTCACTGACAACGCCTTGAATCGCATCCACCAGCTGCCCGTTTGCAAAAAAATAGCTGGTGGGCACCGCTTGTACCCGAAATTGCGCCGCTACCATCGGCTGTGCATCACAATCTACAATTGCCAGTAGAAATTGCTTTGAATACTCGTCGTTTAAACGACGAAAGAGCGCTTCCATTTCAAGGGAGCGAGGCTCTCGGGGAGAAATAAAATGAAAAACCACAGGCACTTCGGCTGTGGCGTTAATCACTTCACTAAAATTGGTTTCATTAACGTTGATTAAATAATCCATACGACCTTCTGAATAATTTGCAAAAATTTGGTCAAATTTGAGCGCTTGTTTGCGTAAAAAAGGCTGAAAACCTCCGTTTTCAGCCTCCACATAATGGCGTGATTTCAGTATAAATTCAAGCCTTAGCCGTTGACAAATTTCTCGCCAAGTTCAATGTCCGCTTTTAAGGTTGGGATCATTGCCTGAATCGCCGCTTCTTCATAAGCGCTGATTTCGCCGATTGGTAATAACTCTTCCACGCCGTTTAAGCCTAAACGCACTGGTTGAGCGAAGAAACGGGCATATTCACCGTTGCCTTCAACATAAGCGTACTCAACCACTTTTTCACCGGTTAAACCTTTTAATACGGAATTTGCAAAGCGTGCGGCAGCTTGCGCCATAGATAAAGTTGCAGAACCGCCGCCGGCTTTTGCTTCAACCACTTCGGTACCGGCATTTTGAATACGTTTGGTTAAGGCTTCAACTTCTTGTTCTGTAAAATCAATTTTATCTTCTTCGGTTGCTTGAGAAAGCAGTGGAAGAATGGTAACACCAGAGTGACCGCCAATCACCGGCACTTTCACACGGCTGATGTCTTTGCCTTTTAATTCGGCAACAAAGGTTTCCGAACGTAGTACGTCTAATGAGGTGACGCCGAATAATTTACGTTTATCGTACACACCTGCTTTTTTCAACACTTCCGCAGCAATAGCCACCGTGGTATTTACCGGGTTGGTAATGATACCAACGCACGCATTCGGGCAAACTACGGCAACTTTTTCAATTAAGTTACGAACAATTCCTGCGTTGATATTAAATAGATCTGAACGATCCATACCCGGTTTACGTGCCACACCCGCAGAAATCAAGACTAAATTTGCGCCTTCTAATGCCGGTGTCGGATCTTCTCCTGAATACCCTACAGCTTTGACTGCGGTTGGAATATGGCTGACATCCACCGCAACACCCGGAGTTACCGGTGCAATATCGTATAAAGCGAGATTTGAGCCTGCAGGAAGTTGTAATTTAAGTAATAATGCCAAAGCCTGACCAATGCCGCCTGCTGCGCCAAGAACTGCAACTTTCATAAGTTTCTCCTATTGAGTTATGTAAATTTAATGCAAACCAGTGTATGTAAAACAGGCGCAATATTCAAATACAAAAATCTAATTTTGCGAGGTATCGCAAATTTTTGAGAAAAAGATCATTTTTTGTATTGTTTTTTATGCATAAATACGCAAAAATTCCGCATGATTTTTGAATAAAATGCATAAAGGAAAATCCTCAGTGGAAAAAATAGACTCACTCGGTGAAGCATTTAAATCGTTATTGCGCGAAGAAAAATTTAGTTCACAGAGTGAAATTGTTCACGCATTACAAGAACTGGGTTTTGAGCATATCAATCAATCTAAAGTTTCTCGAATGCTTTCCAAATTCGGCGCAGTCCGCACCCGCAATACTAAAATGGAAATGGTGTATCAACTCCCTGCTGAATTGAGCGTGCCGACAACCTCCAGCCCGTTGAAAAATTTGGTGATTGATATTGATCATAATGAAATGTTGGTAGTAATCCACACAAGCCCGGGAGCGGCTCAACTGATTGCACGTTTACTGGATTCAATCGGTAAATCAGAAGGCATTTTAGGCACTATTGCCGGCGATGATACTATTTTTATTACCCCAACCCGTGGAACCTCAATCACTACGCTGATTGAGAATATTACTGAACTGTTTGAGACTTCGTTATAATGCAAATTCTAATTACAGGCGGAACAGGCTTTATCGGCAATGTGCTGACCAAAGCCTTGATACAACAAGGTCATCAGTTGACGCTTCTAACTCGCCGGTCAATGACTGATACGCAAGCGGTCACTTTTATTCAAAATTTTGCAAATATTGAAAATCTCAATGGATTTGATGCGGTCATCAACCTTGCCGGCGAACCGATTTTTGATAACGCTTGGACACCCGCCCAAAAGCAGAAACTGACCTCAAGCCGTTTGGACATTACCCACAAATTGGTTGAATTAATTCAAGCAAGCGATAAACCGCCCCACACATTGATTTCAGGTTCGGCAACGGGCTTTTACGGCGATTTGCCGTTTGCAAAATCTTACGACGAACAGACCGCTTGCGGCACAGGCTTCGCCTCGCAACTCTGCCGACAATGGGAAGAGGCGGCACTAGCCGCAGAAAGTGAGCAAACACGTGTCTGCCTTGTGCGAACAGGCATGGTGTTAGCGGAACACGGCGGTGCATTAAAACGGATGCTGCCGCTTTATCGTCTCGGTTTAGCGGGTAAATTGGGCAGCGGTAAACAACATTGGGCATGGATTTCCCTGAATGATGAAGTGCGAGCCATTTTGTTTTTGTTACACCATGCCGAATGTCGAGGTGCATTTAATTTGGTTGCGCCACAGTTAACGACCAATGCAGACTTTAACCGCACCTTAGCCCAAAAGCTCAAACGCCCTGCCTGCTTTACGGTTCCGGCGTTTCTGTTAAGGTGGGTATTAGGCGAACGTTCGCAATTATTATTGGATAATCAACCGCTTGTGCCAAAACATTTAACCGACATGGGTTTTGTATTTGAAGATACCTTAGAAAAGGCGCTCAAATTTCAGGGCTAAATTCAAAACGTATTTTACTGTAAACTACGACCCGTCCTGATGGTTTATTCCATTCCGAATTTCAACGCTATTTATCACACAACCGTCAGATAAAATGGCAATAAATTATCTTTTATCTTATTCTACCCACTGCACAATCTCTTCGATTGGTTTACGGTATTTTGATTTAATCTCTTTAGCTCGATAGCCAAAAGTCACCATCACAGAGACGCCCCATTCTGTCGGATCAAATAGCCCTTCTTCAGCTAAAATACGATTGACTTCCGCATAGTTAAATCCTTCTATCGGGCAACTATCAATTCCAACGAGAGCTGCGCCTGTCATCATATTTGCAAGTGCGATGTAAGTTTGCTTACTCGTCCAATCAAATAAAGCTCGTTCACTGTCAGCAATCGGCATATCTTCTTGTTGGAATTTTTTATAAACCGCTAAGGTTCTACTCATCTGTTCTTCAGTTAATCCGCGTTTTTCAAGGGATGTTCGGAAAAATTCAGAATCATAACGGGCATTTTTCTTCGCTAAAATCACCACTAAGTAACTTGCATCATCAAGTTGTGTCGCCATTCCCCAACTCACAGGCTTAAGCTTTTGACGAGTTTCCGCTTTTTGAATCACTAAAAATTTCCAAGGCTCAGAACCTACAGAACTTGGTGAAAGACGAGCAAGTTCCAGAAGATATTGCATATCTTCACGAGATACTTTGCGTTCAGGATCATAATAACGTGTCGCAGCACGATATTTAAAGCCATCTAGAATTTGTTGCTTTGTTATTAGTGTCATGTTTTTCTCTCTTTTAAGATATTGAGATAAGTAAATCAAAAAACGTTGAATTGTATTTACTTTGCTTATAAAAGAATTAAGGGAGTGATTTGTCACTCCCTTACCATTATGGATTACACATTAAAACGGAAATGCATCACATCGCCGTCTTGAACGATATAATCTTTTCCTTCCAAACGCCATTTACCCGCTTCTTTCGCTCCGTTTTCACCTTTATATTGCACGAAATCGTTATATGCGATGACCTCGGCACGAATGAAGCCTTTCTCAAAGTCGGTATGAATGACCGCCGCCGCTTTTGGTGCCGTTGCACCGACGGAAACCGTCCAAGCGCGAACTTCTTTCACCCCGGCGGTAAAGTACGTCTGTAAATTCAGCAAGGCATAGCCGGCGCGAATCACACGGTTTAAGCCCGGCTCTTCAATACCGAGATCTTGTAAAAACTCGATTTTTTCATCATCTTCAAGTTCTGCGATTTCCGCTTCAATTGCCGCACACACCGGCACGACTATCGAACCTTCTTTGGCGGCAAATTCACGCACTTTGTCCAGATAAGGGTTATTGTCAAAGCCGTCTTCATTCACGTTGGCAATATACATGGTCGGTTTTAAGGTTAAGAAGTTATAACCTTTAATCGCATGAAGCTCGTCTTTATCTAACGGCACCGAGCGGATCATTCCCGCATTTTCAAGCACCGGTAGGATTTTTTCCATTATCGAGAGTTCAAATTTTGCATCTTTATCACCGCCTTTCGCCCGTTTTTGTAAACGTTGGATCGCCCGTTCGCAACTGTCTAAGTCCGCTAAAGCCAGCTCGGTGTTGATGGTATCAATGTCATCCAACGGATCGATTTTACCGGCAACGTGCACGATATCGTCGTTCTCAAAACAGCGTACCACGTGACCAATCGCATCCGTTTCACGAATATTAGCTAAGAATTTGTTGCCTAAACCTTCGCCTTTACTTGCCCCGGCGACTAAACCTGCAATATCCACAAACTCCATTGTCGTTGGCAATACACGTTCCGGCTTAACGATTTCCGCTAACGCATCTAAACGCGGATCCGGCATAGGCACAACGCCTGTATTTGGTTCAATGGTACAGAACGGATAGTTTGCCGCCTCGATACCGGCTTTGGTTAATGCATTAAAAAGAGTTGATTTACCCACATTTGGTAAACCGACGATACCACACTTAAATCCCATATTTTTTCCTATGAATTATCTATTTAAATTTATGCTTTAAAGCTATTCAAACGGTTTGTCGCTTTAACAATTCCTTCTTTGAACAGCAGTTCCACGCAACGACCAGCTTCATCTACCGCAGCGTCAATTAACGACTGATCGGTCGGTGACGGTTTGCCCAACACGTAACTTGATACCAAATCTTTATGCCCCGGATGTCCGATTCCGATGCGGACACGGTAGAAATTATTGCTATTACCGAGCGCGGAAATAATATCTTTCAAACCGTTATGCCCGCCGTGACCGCCGCCTTGTTTGATTTTTGCCACACCCGGCGGCAAATCCAATTCATCATGTGCAACTAAAATCTCTTCCGGCTTAATACGGTAGAAATTTGCCAAGGCACCAACCGCTTTGCCGCTTAAATTCATAAAGGTTGTCGGCACTAACAAACGTACCTCGCCTTGCGCCGTATTAATTTTGGCAACCTTACCGAAATATTTGGTATCTTCTTTCAGGCTGGTGTTAAACATACGGGCAAGTTCATTAACGAGCCATTCCCCCGCATTATGGCGGGTGCCTTCATATTTTGTGCCGGGATTGGCAAGCCCGACGATCAATTTAATCTGCGACATAACTTTTGTTGAATAAATAAAAGGCGCTATTTTAGGCAAAAAGCACCCTTTTCACAAGGTTGAATACAGCAAGAAAGAAAAAAGCCTCTGACTAATCAGAGGCTCCAGACCGCTGACAAACCTCTAGACATCT
>JBGXMX010000187.1:0-12624 GCA_041809245.1 Glaesserella sp. | reverse complement strand
GCAGCGGACTTTTAATCCGTTGGTCGAAGGTTCGAATCCTTCACGACCCACCATTTATTCCCAATTTGTAAAATTTTAGAAAAATCTTACCGCTTGTCATAGCTTTTTACTATCCCTTATAGTAAGGTTCGTTTCGTTTTTCTTTTGATCGATATTCCTAACCATGTTAAAAAAAATTCTTATTTCCCTTGGGCTTTTATCTGCGGTTGCCCTTGGTGGTGGCGTTTATGTTTACCAAAAACTCAATCAGTTAGCGGAACATCAACTAACCGTTAAACCAGAACAACTGTTTGTGTTAGAAAAAGGGACATCAAGCCAAAAACTAGCAAGCCAGTTGGATGAACAAGGCATTATTAGCCACGATGATGTGGATTTATTACCCTATTTGATTCGTCTTCACCCTGAACTCAGTAAATTTAAGGCTGGGGTTTATGCGTTAGATAATATCACTACGGTGAAAGAGCTGTTGCAACATTTCAACAGCGGTAAAGAAGTGCAGTTGAATGTGCAATTTATTGAAGGAAAAACCTTTAAAACGTGGCGTGAGCAGTTGGCAAAGGCTCGCTATTTAGAACAAACCCTGACGGATAAAACGGAAGCCGAGATAGCTCAATTATTAGGGAGCGCTCAGGATAAACTGGAAGGTTGGCTTGCCCCTGATACATATAGCTATGTGCCTTATTCCAAAGATATTGATCTGCTTAAACGAGCCTATCAAAAACAGCAAAAGGCGTTAGAGCTGGCGTGGCAAAGTCGAGCGAACGATTTACCGTTTAAAACCCCCTATGAAATGTTAATTATGGCATCGATTGTCGAAAAAGAAACGGGGGTGGCGAATGAACGTCCGCAAGTGGCATCGGTATTTATCAATCGCTTGAAAAATGGCTGGAAATTGCAGACTGACCCGACGGTAATTTACCGTATGGGCGATAAATATGATGGCAATATCCGTAAGAAAGATCTGCTTGAACCTACGCCTTATAATACTTATGTGATTGATGGCTTACCGCCGACACCGATTGCAATGCCGAGCGAAGCGTCGATTAAGGCGACGGCACAGCCTGACAGTACGCCTTATTTCTATTTTGTGGCGGATGGTTCGGGCGGTCATAAATTCAGTCGTACCTTAGATGAGCATAATAAAGCGGTGCGAGAGTGGATCCAAATTGAGCGAAATAAAAAGAGTGAGAACAAATAATGCGTGGAAAGTTTATCGTCATTGAAGGATTAGAGGGCGCAGGGAAAAGTAACGCTCAGCGTGTTGTGAGTGAAACGTTAGCCGCTTACGGTATTGAATTTATCACCACTCGTGAACCGGGCGGAACCCCGATTGCCGAAGCACTTCGCAATCTATGGAAAGAAGGCAGAGACGGCGAGCATACAACCGACAAAGCGGAAGTGTTGATGATTTATGCAGCTCGTACACAGCTTGTAGAAACGGTGATCGAACCAGCTTTAGCTTCAGGCAAGTGGGTTGTCGGCGATCGCCACAATATGTCAAGCCAAGCCTATCAAGGCGGTGGACGGAGACTGGCGGATCTCGTGGATAATGTGGGTTCAGCGATTTTAGGGGATTTTGAACCTGATTTTACGATCTATCTTGATATTGAACCGTCAATTGGTTTGGAACGAGCAAGGGGACGTGGGGCGTTAGATCGTATTGAGCAACTCGACATCGACTTTTTCCACCGTACTCGTGAGCGTTATTTAGCCTTAGTCAAAGAGAATCCGAAAGCGGTTGTTATTAACGCTGAACTTGCGATAGAACAGGTGTCGGCAGATATTCAACAAGCGGTTGAAATATTTTTAACGTCAGAGAAATAATCTGAAGATTGTTTTGAATGTGTAAATATAATATATTTACGAAGGAACATATCAATGTTTTCTATTGAAGGTTTTGAATGGGATAAAAAGAAAGCGGAGATTAACGAAAAAAAACACGGTATTACCTTTGATGAAGCCATCACCGTATTTTATGATGATCACGCCATTCTTATCCCAGATCCTGATCATTCATTTTATGAAGAACGTTTTTTATTATTGGGACGCAGTGAACGGAGTAATATTCTCGTAGTGGTTCATTGTGAGAGAGATAACAATCTCAGAATTATCTCAGCAAGAAAAGCGACAAAACAAGAAACTATACAGTATGGGAGACAACAATGAGAGACGAATATGATTTTTCTAACGGTATCAAAAACCCATATGCTACAACGTTGAAATCTAAAAAGGTCGTCACAATTCGTATTGAAGATGAAACGATAGATTATTTTAAAAAATTATCTGATGAAGTTAATCTGCCTTATCAGACATTAATTAATCTTTATCTCAAAGATTGTGTGGCTCAACAACGAAAACCTAATATTAGCTGGTAATTTGTTGGATTAATATGAACCTGTACCCCTGGCACCAACAAACCCACCACCAAATCACTTCGACTTTCCTACAAGGTCGGGGGCATCACGCCTTATTGTTTAAAACAGACAGCGGTTTAGGAACTGAGCAACTTATTCGTCATTTCGCCCATTGGTTGCTTTGCCATTCGCCACAACAGAACCAACCTTGCGGACAATGCAAAAGCTGTTTGTTATGGCAGAGTGGCAATCACCCTGATTTCCACCTGTTAGCCCCGATTGATGATAAAGATATTGGGATCGATCAAGTACGGGAAATCACCGCTAAATTACAACAGTTTTCCCAACAGGGCGGAAATGCCGTAGTCTATTTGGCTGGTGCGGAACGTTTAACGGAAGCAGCGGCGAATGCGTTACTGAAAACCCTTGAAGAGCCGAACCAAAGTGTCTATTTCTTATTGGAAGCTCCTTTGCAAGCCACAATGCTTGCCACTATACAAAGCCGTTGCCAGACGTGGTTAATTCACGCGCCTGAGCCGTCACAAGCGTTTGAATGGCTACAAACGGAATGCCCAACTGCACAACCAAGTGAGATTGAAACCGCACTTCGTTTATGCCACAACCGCCCATTGCTTTGCAAAAGGTTCCTTGAAACAGACCGCTTGCCAAGCCGTAAAACCTTTTTGCAGACCTTTTGGCGTTTTTACAAAAGCCGAGATGTTTTCTTACTCTTTTCTGCTTTTGACAAAGAGCCTGAGCAAGTGCTACAACAGCTTGAATGGCTGGGTTCGTTTTTCAGCGATGCCCTGAAAGCCAAAATGCAAATCGCAACAGGTTGGCTCAATCCTGATCTGCAAAACGGTATTCTGCCTTTTAGCGAACAGCTGACGGTTCAAAGTTTATTGAAAGGGCATCAAATTATCCAACAAACCCAACGGGATTTACGCGAAGTTAATGCGGTCAATCAAGAGTTGATGTTGTTGGACTGTTTGAGTAAGTTGGTGTTAGAGGTTTTTGAGAACTAACTTTCTCCTTGTAGTCGCTGTAATAAACGATCCATCGCCCGATAGCCCAAAGCTTCAGCCAAATGCGGTTGTTGAATTTGGGCTTCCCCAGCCAAGTCAGCTATGGTGCGAGAAACTTTGAGAATACGGTGATAAGCTCGCACCGACAAACCTAATTTCGTTAAGGCATTTTCTAAAAATAACGCATCTCGATCAGCCAGTTTGCAATCTTGTTCAATCTCTTTGGTCGTCAGTTGAGCATTGATTTTCCCCCGACGGTTAAATTGCAAATGTCTTGCTTCAAGTACCCGCTTGCGAGCCTGTTCGGTGGTTTCGCCACGTTGATCGGTATTATTTTGCAACGCACCTTGCGGCAGTAACGGAACTTCAATCGAGAGATCGAAGCGGTCGAGAAAAGGCCCAGATAAACGGTTGAGATAACGCATTAATTGCTGTGGCGATGTTCGGTTGTGCGTACCTTGATAATGCCCTGTCGGGCTTGGGTTCATTGCTGCAATCAGTTGAAAACGGGCTGGGAACTGCACCTTGGCATTGGCTCTGGAAATAATGATTTCTCCCGACTCCAACGGCTGGCGTAATGCATCTAACACTTTCCGTTCAAATTCGGGCAACTCGTCCAAAAACAGTACGCCATTGTGTGCCAGTGAAATTTCCCCAGGTTTCGGGATCGAACCGCCACCCACCAAGGCAACCATTGATGCGCTGTGGTGTGGGGAACGAAAAGGGCGTTTTTTCCAGTTTTGGAAATTGAGTTCATTTTGTACAAGGCTGGTGACAGATGCCGTTTCAATCGCTTCATCATCTTCCATTTCAGGCAACAGATCGGCAAGACGACTGGCAAGCATTGTTTTACCTGTGCCAGGTGGACCTAAGAACAGCAGATTATGCTGACCGCTGGCGGCAATAATCAATGCCCGTTTGGCGTGTTGTTGCCCGATAATATCGGTTAAATCACGGCTGGCAAGCGGTCTATTTTCGGCAATATTTTGCGAAAGCTGTTGAGCAATCGGCAGTTGATCGCGATTGTTGAGAAAATTGACGACCTGTAACAAGGTTGAAGTACAGTAGGTTTGGGTGTTGGAAACCAAGGAAACTTCATTGGCGTTTTGTTGTGGGACGATAATTTCCCGTTTTGCTTTACTTGCTGCCAACACTGCAGGAATTGCACCGTGTACCCCACGCAAATGCCCCGTCAAAGACAGCTCGCCAAGCAGTTCAATCCGTTTGAGTTTATCGCTGTCAATTTGCCCTGATGCCGCTAAAATCCCGATGGCAATCGGCAAGTCAAAACGTCCGCCTTCTTTGGGAAGATCGGCAGGGGCAAGGTTGATGGTAATGCGTCGGGCAGGGTAATCAAAATTGGCATTCATCAAGGCACTTCGCACCCTATCCTGTGCTTCTTTGACGCTTTTTTCAGGTAATCCGACCAAAGTGAGCCCAGGACTTCCGCCACTGATATGCACTTCAATCGTCACTAATGGGGCTTCAACGCCGATAGATGCTCGGCTGTAAATAATCGCTAAAGACATAATTCCTCCTATCCGAATAGGGTAGGAGGAATTAGTGAGGTAGGAAAGTCAGAAATATTAATTTTTCGACGAGTGTCGCAAAAATAACTAGACGTAACCGTAGTTCATCAAGCGTTGATAACGGCGTTCGGTCAGCGCTTCTTTATCCAGGTTGTCTAAATCGGCTAAATCTTCTAATAAGCGTGTTTTCAGATTTTCAGCCATTTCATCGAAGTTGCGATGTGCGCCGCCCAAAGGTTCCGGCACAATATTATCAATGAGTGACAACTCTTTTAAACGTGGTGCGGTTAAGCCCATAACTTCGGCGGCTGTTGAGGCTTTTTCGGCACTTTTCCAAAGAATAGAAGCGCAGCCTTCAGGAGAGATGACCGAATAAGTACTGTATTGTAACATGTTGACTTTATCGCCCACACCAATAGCCAAGGCTCCGCCGGAGCCGCCTTCGCCGATTACGGTACAAATAACCGGTACTTTTAAGGTGGACATCTCACGCAGATTACGGGCGATAGCTTCTGACTGCCCGCGCTCTTCCGCTCCAATGCCCGGATAGGCTCCCGGTGTGTCGATAAAGGTAATGATCGGCATATTAAAACGTTCTGCCATTTGCATTAAACGCAATGCTTTACGATAACCTTCAGGTGCAGGCATACCGAAATTACGTTTGACTTTATCTTTTACGTTACGTCCTTTTTGATGTCCAATCACCATGACGGGGCGACCATTTAAGCGGGCAATACCGCCGACAATCGCTTTATCGTCGGCAAAGGCTCTATCACCCGCCAACTCATCAAATTCGGTGAAAATGCGTTCAATATAATCTAAAGTATATGGGCGGCTAGGGTGGCGAGCCATGCGTGAAATTTGCCAAGCATCTAAATCAGAAAAGGTTTTGCGTGTGAGCTCTTCACTTTTTTTCTGTAGGCGAGCGATCTCATCGTCGAGGTTGATTTTTTCGTCGTTACCGATAGCAGAACGCAGCGCTTCGATTTTGGCTTCAAGTTCGGCAATCGGTAATTCAAAATCTAAATATTCTTGGCTCATTTTTATCTCCTCGCAAAAATGCGTGATCATGAAATTATTATAAAACGGCGTATTTTCCGTTATTTGGCGGATTTTAGCAAATATAGCCTTGGTTGTCTTGTTGTGGTCGGGTGTGTTGAATTTTGCAAAAAAAGCTGAAAAACAGACCGCTTGTAAGGCTAATAAGCTAATTTGGAACGAATTAAATTAACCATCTCTTGCAATGCTTCCGTTGGCGGCGTGTCTTGATTCATAAACCAGCGAAACAGCTCAGGATCGGTATAGCTTAACATTTCCACGAAAGTCTGTTGTTGTACATCGGTTAAGCTGTCGAAGTATTCCTGATAAAACGGCATAATCATTTTATCTAATTCACGCATACCCCGACGACATTCCCATTCAATTCTAAAACGATTCATTAGCTCACCTCCGTAATGCGTAGCTCTCTTGGCACTTCAAATACGGTATTTTCTTCGCAGCCTTTGAGTTCTTCAACTTGGGTAACCCCCAGTGTTTTTAAGTGTTCGACCACAGACTGCACCAACACTTCAGGGGCAGAAGCTCCGGCGGTAATACCGATAGTTGTTACCCCTTGTAGCCAGTTCGGATCGATGTCTTGCGGTCCATCAATTAATTGTGACGGAGTACCCATTCGAGAGGCTAACTCGGCTAAACGATTTGAGTTGGACGAGTTTTTAGACCCCACGACTAGCACTAATTGTGCTAATTTTGCTAACTCTCTGACCGCTTGTTGACGGTTCGTGGTGGCATAACAAATATCATTTTTACGCGGACCTTGAATTGCAGGGTATTTCTGTTTTAAGGCTTCGATTACATCGATTGTATCGTCGATAGATAAGGTGGTTTGGGTCATAAAGGTGAGATCTTCATCTTCTTTTAAACCAAGTTTAGCAATATCTTCCACATCTTCTACAAGGAAAATGCCACCTTTCTCATTATCATATTGCCCCATTGTGCCGACGACTTCGGGGTGTCCTTCGTGTCCGATTAAAATCGCTTTTGTGCCTTTTTTGCTTGCACGAGCGACTTGCATATGGACTTTGGTTACAAGCGGGCAGGTTGCGTCAAACACTTTCAATTCACGACGTTTAGCTTCGTGGCGAACCGCTTGAGAAACCCCGTGTGCAGAGAAAATCACAATAGCACCATCTGGCACTTCATCAAGCTCTTCAACAAATATCGCCCCTTTGGCTTTTAATCCGTCCACTACAAAGCGATTGTGTACCACTTCGTGACGCACATAGATCGGCGCACCGTGAATTTCTAAGGCAAGCTCTACAATCGAAATAGCACGATCTACACCTGCACAGAACCCTCTTGGATTCGCTAAAATAATGTTCATTTAATCACTCTTTTTACTTTTACGATGTTCTAAAATGGACTCTAAAATCAGCAATCCTGCCCCCACTACAATACCAATATCGGCAATGTTAAATACAGGATAGTGATAAATGTCCCAATAAAAATCTAAAAAATCAACCACATAGCCATTGTAAGCACGATCAATCGCATTGCCGATTGCCCCACCAATAATTAAGGCATAAGCCGCATTTTGCAGTTTAAGTTCTGCTTTATTTTTAAACAGCATTACAATCAATGCAATAGAAATCACAATGGCTAAACCTAAAAAGAAATATTTTTGCCAGCCTGAATGATCCGCTAAAAAGCTAAACGCCGCCCCATAGTTTCTCACATAAGTAAGATTAAAGATCGGCAGAATATTCACACTTTCATAAAGCTCAAAGCGTTGTACGACAAGATATTTGGTGAATAAGTCAGTGATTAATACCACGGCACTCAACCATAACCACGACAAACCGGTATTTTTCATTTTGTTCCTTAAATTGCTTCTTCGTTCTCTTCGCCGGTACGGATGCGGATCACATGTTCGACATCGTACACAAAAATCTTACCGTCACCGATTTTACCCGTTTGAGCGGTATCGATAATAGCTTCAATACATTCATCGACAACCTCATCAATCACTACGATCTCTAATTTCACTTTCGGTAAGAAATCAATCGCATATTCTGCTCCGCGATAAAGCTCCGTGTGCCCTTTTTGGCGGCCGAAGCCTTTTACCTCGGTGACGGTCATTCCTGTAATTCCGATATCCGTCAAAGCTTCACGGACATCGTCTAACTTAAATGGTTTAATAATGGCTTCAATTTTTTTCATAATTCATCCTATCTTCTCGCTGATTTTGGCCTAAAACTGTCACAAATTTCAGGGTGAGTTTCAATATAAATGTCGCTTAAAAGTTGTAAACAGTAGGGAACTGCACTGAAAATACCACGAACAAGCACTTTTCCGTCTTGATCTTTCACACCTTCCAAAGTTTCTTTAATTGCTTTTGGTTGTCCGGGTAAATTTAAAATTAAAGAGTCATGTCGAATGACACCTACTTGACGAGAGAGAATAGCGGTTGGTACAAAATGTAGGCTCACTTGTCGCATTTGTTCGCCAAAGCCCGGCATTTCACGGTGGGCAACGGCTAAGGTCGCATCGGGTGTGACATCACGTTTAGCAGGACCTGTTCCACCTGTGGTTAGAACTAAATGGCAAGCGTGGCTATCGACTAATTCAATCAATGTTTGCTCAATAACCGCTTGTTCATCAGGAATTAGACGGGTTTCAAGTTCAAAAGGCGTGGTAATGGCAGTTTGTAACCAAGCCTGTAATTCGGGAATACCTTGATCGGCATAAACACCTGCAGAAGCTCGGTCGGACACGGAAACTAAGCCGATTTTTAAGATTTCTTTGCTTAAACAAGCGGTCATTTTCTTTCTCTTTTTTGCAAATTTAGACTGCTTGTTATTCTACCGTGAGAGATTAGTTTTCTAAAGTCTTAATCTTAAAGATGAAGTAATAATATTGATAGACGATCACGGCGACTAAGGCGATTTTTCCCCACATGTTGGGCAAGACAAAGAAAGCGAAAATACAAAAAGGCGCAGCAATAAGTAAAATCGTGATTTTCTGTTTTAGTGTCATGGCTCGTTGTTGGTCGAAATTTTTTAGATATTTTTGATAAAGGCGGGTGCGTATAAACCAGTTATTTAGCCGTACCGACCCCCGCCCAAAACAATAGAGTGCGAGCAATAAAAAAGGTGTTGTCGGTAAGCCTGGTAACGGAATGCCGATGGCTCCCAAGGCTAAACTGATAAACCCGGCAAGAATGTAGAATGGCTTCATGTTATTTGTTGAGAATAAATCGCATATCCACATCATAGGCGGATTCTTTTATCGTTTCAATCTTTTTATCGTGCCTGATTGAAATAAAACCCTTGCGGTGATACAGATAAAATAGATGCAGTTTTTCCCCAATCGCCAAGGACTATGCGAGTGAAGTGGCATTGCCCCCTTCCGCCTTCGGCACCTTCCCCCGTAAACGGGGGAAGGGAACAAGTATGTACCGCTTGCCTGTGAGTATGTCCGTGAATAAGCCATTCAGCGTGATAGTTATCCACAACTTGAGCGGTAAATTCAGGATTGACGTCCATAATTTCAGCCGACTTTTGTTGTTTGTCTGCACGGCTTTTAGCTCGGATTTTTTGAGCGATATGAATACGCAGGTTGAGCGGTAAGCAGAGAAATAGCCATTGTCGCCATTTTTGATGGACTTTTTGGCGGAATTGCTGATATTTAACATCATCAATACAAAGGGTATCACCGTGACAAATTAAGATTTTTTTGCCATACAAATCAATAAGTTGATAATCAGGTAATAAAACCATTCCCGTTTCTTTGGCAAATGCTTTACCAATCAAAAAATCACGGTTGCCGTGAATAAAATAGCACGGAACGTCTTGATCTGTGAGCTGACGAATGGCGTGTTTCACTTTATCAATCAAAGGCGATTGCTCATCGTCACCAATCCAGAAATCAAACAGATCCCCTAAGATATACACCGCTTCAGCAAGCGGTGCTTTTTCTGTCATAAATTGCAAAAACAGCTCAGTGATTTCAGGTTGAGATTCGTTGAGATGAAGATCGGCGATAAAGTAGGTGGTCATTGTGTTTAGTTATGTTATTAGATTGGTTCCGGCTTCGCTCCCCCTGCTTGCGGGGGAGCTGCCGAAGGATGAGAGGGGCTTACTATTTTGAACTATCAAACCACCCACGAATAAACTGTACAGATAAGAAGAAAGTCAATGCAAAGAAAGCATATAAAATATAGCTTACCCACGGTTTTGACACACTCTCACCTTCTGCAAGCGGTGTGATTGACACGATATTTCTAAATTCATTCAACCAATTAATTCGCCAACCGTAGTACTTAATTTGTACCATCTGTTTTTCGTTCGCATAGGCTTGGGCTTTTGCTTGAATATCGGCAGAGCCAAATTTGAAGTAAAGCGGTAATCCCCAACCAGTATCTTCATTACGGTACACCATCACATCTTTAGTATCAGGGTGTTCGGTGAAAAGAAAATACACATCACGCACTTCGCCATCTGCCGGATTTGATTTGCTGATTACCCCATCTTTATCCATACGACGCACTTCCATTCCAGTGACCATTGTTTGCTCATAGCTAGGAAATGCATAGTTGACTGCGCCAACTAATACGATATGTAGCGAGAGTGACACTAAGATCAGAAAGTATTTAAACATTGCTCTCATAAAAAATCCTTATCCGAAAGTTCGGAGTGTATTGCCATTAAATTTTAAACAATTTTCGCACGTTTTGCGTGGTAATGTTAGCAAATTCTTCTAAAGATACGCCTTTTAGTGTTGCGACATATTCACAAACTTCTCGAACATAAGCGGGCTGATTAGGTTTACCACGATAAGGGATCGGGGCGAGATACGGCGAGTCGGTTTCAACTAACAGACGATCAAGCGGTACTTTCCGCACCACATCTCGCAATTCTTCGGCATTACGGAAAGTAATAATCCCTGAAATCGAAATATAAAAACCAATATCCAACGCACGCTTTGCCATTGTCCAATCTTCCGTAAAGCAGTGTAACACACCGCCACACTGCTCGGCATTCCCTTGTTCTAAAAACAGCATTGTATCTTCACGGGCAGAACGGGTATGGATCACTAACGGTTTCTGCACTTGTTTTGCTACCTCGATATGTTGCTCAAACAACGATTGGTGGAGAGCTTTGGTTTCGGGAGTGTAGTGATAATCTAACCCCGTTTCCCCCACCGCAACTACTCTAGGATCTTGCACTAATGCCACTAGTTTGTCATAGTCAAACGGTTCATCTTCCACATTCAACGGGTGAACTCCGCAAGAGAGAGCCACTTCGCTACGGTGAGCGGTGAGTTGCTTCATCGCTTCAAAGCGACCAAGTGTTGTACAAATCGAAATCATCTGCCGCACGCCACGTGCTTTGGCATTGTCGATCACTTCGTCCACATTTTTATGACGAGCTTCATAGTCTAGCGAGTCTAAGTGACAGTGTGAGTCAATAATAAATAAATTGTTCAAGGTTATTCCTTTGTTATTTCCAATAAGATAAAGGGTAATATAAAATTTTGTCGTTATCCGCATAAGATAAAAATCCATATTTTTGATAAAAAGCAGCGGCATTTTTATCTTTGGCATCTACGACCATCGCATAAGCGGCAATATCGACATTGACTACTCGTAATATCGCATCAACTAACAAAAATCTTCCCAGCCCTTTGCCAATATAGTGTTTATCTAATGCTAAACGACCAAGTCGAACGACAGGAACGCTAGGATAACGAGGGAGTTTTTTCTGTTTCTCAATCGGAAGATCTTTTAGTGAAATGCTAGAAGCAGCAAGGGTATAGTAACCTACGATAGTTTGATTTTCAGGATCAATTAACACAAAGCAATTTGTTACTCGTCTTTTGATGTCTTGAGAAACTTGCGTATAAAAATAGCTATTTAGCTCTTCAGAAGAAGAGCTAAAGGTATTTCTTGGAATGGTTAAATCCGAAAATCGAATAAAAGAGAGTTTTGCAATATCCATCTATTTTTTATCAAAGACAGCTTGGTAATCTTGCATTGCCTTGAGCATATTTTCGTTAGGCTGATGTGGCTCAAGTAATGAGTTTGCAAAACGGTGTTGATCTTCAAGTGATAAATAAATAATTTCTGAATCAGCAATCACCTTACGAGCGGCAGCTTGTAAATTCGTGATCATAAAATCGGTGAGCGTTATCCCTTCAATTTCTGCAGCACGTTTAATTAAGGCGTAAGTATCCGGTTTTACTCGAGCAGCTAGACGGCTCGTTGCCATTGTTGTCATAAAATCCCCCTGTTGTTTGAAATTGTACATCAGCTAGACGTACAAAATCAATTTTACGCCCTTTCCACCCCAAATGCCATCACTTGATCGATACTGTCAGCATTCATCGCAATCATCATTAAACGATCAACCCCCAAGGCGACGCCCGAGCAGTTTGGCATACCTGCTTTTAACGCCTCAAGGAAACGACAGTCTAATTGCTGTGGCGGTAAACCCATCGCTTCACGCAACACATTATCTTGCTCAAAACGGCGAATTTGCTCTTTGGCATCACTGAGTTCGTGGAAGCCGTTAGCAAGTTCTAACCCTTTGTAATAAAACTCAAAGCGTTCAGCCACACGGTGATCTTCCGTACTGATTTGAGCCAGTGCCGCTTGGGTTGCAGGGAAGTGATAAACCGCCGTTGGACGCTCTTTGCCGATATTCGCTTCGACCACTT
>JBGXMX010000186.1:0-10214 GCA_041809245.1 Glaesserella sp. | reverse complement strand
TAGCTTTGCGGACGCTAAACAACATCACGGACATCGCTATGCCCGTTACAGAGGGTTGTCGAAAGTACAAATGCAATGCTTTCTTGCGGCAATGGCACAAAATATCAAGAAGATAGCCCTTGTGCTTTGGGCTTTTTTACGTTTTTTATGGCTTATTCTTCATCAATATGGCGTAATGGCAAAAAAATCCACAAAACTGACCGCTTGAGTGACTATTTAAAGTGAAATGCAAGAAAAAGAGATAAAACGGCAAAAAATAAACCCACTTTTGACCGGAAGTCTGAAAAGGTGGGTTTGTCAGTGGTCTGAGACACGAGAAACCTCGTGTCTTATTGTTTTAAAGATTAGGCAGTGTGTGATTGATACGCTTGTAATGTGTTGTGCATTAACATCGCAACCGTCATCGGACCTACGCCGCCCGGTACCGGGGTAATAAAACCGGCTTTTTGTGCGGCTGTCTCATATTCAACATCACCAACAAGTTTTCCTTCAAGGCGATTAATCCCCACATCAATTACTATTGCGCCCTCTTTCACCCAATCTCCCGGAATAAATTGAGGCTTACCGACTGCTACCACTAAAATATCCGCTTGGCGAACATGGCTTTCCAAATCTTCGGTAAAACGATGAGTAACCGTAACCGTACAGCCGCCTAATAACAGTTCTAACGCCATCGGTCTTCCGACAATATTTGAAGCCCCCACAATAACCGCATGTTTACCGTATAAGTTGACTTCAGTGTGTTCCAACAATTTCATCACACCATAAGGCGTACACGCCCGTAATGTGGGAATACGCTGACACAAACGCCCGACATTATAAGGATGAAAGCCGTCCACATCTTTATTCGGCACAATTGCCTCAATGATTTTAGTGCTGTCAATTTGAGCCGGTAGTGGTAGCTGGACTAAAATGCCATCCACAGCCTCATCTGCATTTAATTGTGCGATTAATGCCAATAATTCATCTTGTGAAGTAGTCTCCGGCAAATCATAAGATTTAGACTGAATACCAAGCTCGGCACAGGTTTTTCGTTTACTGTTTACATAAACTTGAGAAGCAGGATCTGCCCCGACCAAAATAACGGCAAGCCCCGGAGCTCTTTTCCCACAAGTTAAATTGTGTTGAATTTTTGCTGAAACTTTAGCTTTAATTTTTGCTGCAACCGCAGTTCCCGAAATAATTTGTGCCACTCTTATATTCTCCCAATAAAACGAAAACGTTTGCTATTGTCGCAAAAAAAATAGATTTTGATAAGCCAAAGTTTCATAATGTTCAAAGAACACCCATTCAAGCACAATTTAAAAAAATTTCATTGACGAAAAAACAAAAGAATTTATAATCGCCCGCATATTTTACTTCAACGGCGAGTAGCGCAGCTTGGTAGCGCAACTGGTTTGGGACCAGTGGGTCGTAGGTTCAAATCCTATCTCGCCGACCACTTTTCCTATACTCTCTCTTATATCCTTGCGCCCTTAGCTCAGCTGGATAGAGCAACGCCCTTCTAAGGCGTGGGTCAAAGGTTCGAATCCTTTAGGGCGTGCCATTTATTCTTGATTTTTCAATATTTGACACTGCAATCCCTTTCAAAGCTCTCTTTCATTTACCCTCTGCCACAAGTATGTTTTAAACTGCGGTGTTCGTTGTCTTAGATGTAAACAAAAATTTCCATTTTTTAGATTTAAGCGTATGATACAAGTGGTCAAATTTGATAGAATTTTTGCAAAATATCAAAAAGGAATAGGTAATGCGGTTAATGATTGAATGTATTGAGCGTGTGGGTATTGTGCAGGATATTTTAAGCCTTCTCGCTCAACAAGGAATTAATCTCGAAGGGATTGAACTGCAAAAGCAATCGGCTCACGGATTAATTTACTTAAAAACAGAAGCCCTTGATGAGCAAACTCAAGCTGTTGTACAACAAAGAATTGCCGGTATTGTGGGGGTAAAAATTGTGACGGCAATTGACCATCTCCCTCAAGAGCGTAAAAATCTTGAACTTCTTGCCCTGCTTGAAGCCCTACCTGTTCCTGTTTTATCGGTCGATTTACAAGGTCGAATTGAATTTGCCAATCAGCAAGCCTGTACGCTTTTGTTGCCGGCTTACCTCCAAGGATTACCAAAGAAACAGCAGGTTCAAACGCCGAACTTAAATGGCGTTGCTTTAAATGAAATTTTAGTTAATTTAAATCGAACCAAATGGTACTCCGCCTATTTAGCCCAAGGGCAAACGCAGCAATTTCGCACACGCCAACCGCTTTCTCATGCAATTCAATTTAACCGACAAAATTGGCGGCTCTCTCTTTTTCCGATTGAACTTCAAGAGCGGGCGGAAAATCGCCCTTTAGGTTATTTGGTTACACTCCAATCCCATCAATCATTACAGATCGATTTACATCAATTTATGGCCTACCAACAAAGTGATTTTGATCAACTGGTCGCCCAAAGCCCGCAGATGAAAGTCGTCGTTGAGCAAGCCAAAAAATTTGCGCTACTCAATGCGCCACTCGTCATTCAGGGGGAAACGGGGACAGGCAAAGACGTGATTGCCAAGGCTTGCCATCAATTCGGCTTTCGTCGGGAGCAAAAATTTATTGCCGTCAACTGTGCGGGCTTACCGAAAGAAGATGTCGAAAGCGAGATGTTCGGTTATCGCGGACAGGGGCGGGAAACCACCGGTTTTTTTGAATATGCCAATGGCGGTACTGTGTTATTGGATTCCATTTCAGAGCTTTCACTCGAAATGCAAGGCAAACTTTTGCGTTTTTTAAACGACGGTTCATTTCGCCGAGTCGGTGAAGATAAGGAGATTCACGTTGATGTCCGAGTAATTTGCACCACGCAAAAGCCGCTCTCGACCCTCGTTTCAGAAGGTAAAATTCGCGAAGATCTCTATCATCGGCTAAACGTGTTAGTGTTGGATTTGCCGCCACTGCGAGAAAGGCTGAGTGATTTACCGTTCTTGCTCGATCACTTTATACAGCAAATTAGCCTACAGTTAGGCATAGTAAAACCGAGCTATGACGAGTCGCTGTTACAAGCACTCAAAAGTTATCTTTGGCCGGGCAATTTAAGAGAGCTTTATAATTGTTTGTATCGAGCCTGCTCTTTAGCTTCGGACAAATTAAACGTTGAAAACCTCAATTTACCGGCTACCTTGCCGATGGCGTTTGAGGTGAACGCCCTTAATGAAGATCACTCTCTTGAGCAATTAGTCGGCGAATTTGAAGCCGCATTGCTACGCAAATTTTACGCACAATATCCGAGTACGCGAAAACTGGCGCAACGTTTAGGTCTTTCGCATACGGCAGTTGCCAATAAACTGCGCACTTATGGGATCAGCAAATGATTACTCGAACTAAACAAGCGCTACGCTTTTTCACTTTTTTTGCAATTTTTTTCGCAAATTCGACCGCTTACGCTGCCCCGCGTCTGCCTGAAAATTTGGCGAAAACCAGCCTTGTCTATTGCACCAGTGTATCGGGCTTTTCGTTTAATCCTCAAAAAGCGGATATCGGCTCGAATATGAATGTGGTGACAGAGCAAATCTATGATAAGTTGATTGAATTTGATCCTGCCACCAACAGCTTAAAACCTGCGTTGGCGGAGCGTTTTAATGTCAGTGAAGACGGGCTTACGCTGACTTTTTATTTACGTAAAAATGTCTCTTTCCACCAAACGCCTTGGTTTACCCCAACACGCCATTTTAATGCGGAAGATGTGCTTTTTTCGTTAAACCGTGTCCTTGGAGAGGTTGATGAACTGCCAGAACTCAATCAAGAAAATCAAATCGGTACGGCTCATCACCGCCATCAAAACGAGGTTTATCGTAAATTGGCGTATCGCACCCATTTCCCTTATTTTGAGAGTATCGACCTCAAAAATAAGATCGCTGCAATCTCCTCTCCCTCAAGATATGTGGTTCAAATTAAACTACACGCACCGGATGCCTCGTTTTTAGCCCATTTAGCCAGTCAATATGCGGTGATATTGTCGAAAGAATATGCTTGGCAACTGAATGCGGATGAAAATTTAGGGCAGCTAGATTTACTCCCGGTCGGCACCGGGGTTTATCAACTGGAAAGCTACGAACAAAACGATTTTGTGCGTTTAAAACCCAACCCTCGCTATTGGGGTAAAAAGGCGCATATTGAAAATATGATTGTCGATTTTTCTACCACCGGTACGGGGCGAATGGCAAAATTTCTTAACGGTGAGTGTGATGTTTCTGCCTTTCCCGAACCCAGCCAATTAGGTTTACTCAGCGAAACGGACGGCTACTTGGTTGAAACCGATGGGGCAAATTTGGCTTTTTTAGCCTTTAATTTCTTAAAACCACGTATGCAAGCGCTCCAATTACGCCAAAAAATTGCACAAGCGATTAATCGGACACGTTTGGCACAGGTGCTGTTTTATCAAACGGCGGAGGTTGCTCACAGTGTTCTGCCTTCGGTGTTATATGATGAGAAGATGATTTCAGATTATCGCTATTTAGCCCCGTCTTCTACAGATATGCCTACGGAGCCTTTAACGCTTTGGGTGATTGACGAAAAACGCATTTATAATTTACACCCGCTAAAAATGGCGGAGTTTATCCGTTACGATTTGGCTCAAGCCGGGATTGAGGTTAAGATACGCCAAGTCAGTCGGGCTTATTTGGTGCAGCAGTTGGAAAAAGGCGAGGCGGATTATGATCTGATTTTAAGCGGTTGGCTGGCGAGTAATTTTGATCCGGACAGTTTTTTAACGCCGATTTTAAGCTGTCAGGCGCAAAATTCCGTCTCTAATTTGGCGAACTGGTGTTCTGTGGAATTTGATGCTTTACTCAGTGCGGCAAGAATGTCTCATAAAGAGCAACGCCCGCAGTATTATCATCAAATTCATCAGCTGTTAAACCAACAACTGCCTATACTACCGCTGGTAAATGTTAAACGCAGTTTAGTCGTCAAATCTAAGATTCAACATGCCAAAATTAGCCCTTTCGGGCAGGTAAAACTGTCAGAAATGCAATTGAAATAGAGAAAGAAAATGTTATTTACCCTGATAAAAAAATTGATGATGACGCTGATTACACTGATGATCCTTTCATTTATCAGCTATAACATTTTATTGCGCGATCCGCTCAATCATTTTACCGACTTGAGTTATTTCGATGCTTATGTCGATTATGTCAACGGCTTGTTACAAGGCGATTTCGGAATCAGCTACAACTCAGGCGAACCGTTGGCAAAACAGATTTTGAATGTGTTTCCCGCCACGATTTCTTTATGCCTTTCCGCTTCATTTCTTTCGCTGTTAGTCGGGATTCCGGCGGGATTTTTTGCGGCGATACAGAGGAAAAATCTTATCGGGCGTTTTCTCGTTTCTTTAGGTTCTTTAAGTCTTGCCGTGCCTGTTTTTTGGTTGGCGATTGTGATGTTGGCTTATGCCTCCCGCAATCAATGGGCGATTTCTTCTGTCGGGGAGTTGCACCCGATTTATCCCGTTCCTTCGATTACAGGGGTAAAAATTATTGATATTTTTCTGAGCCAGTCGCCCGATAAACTTAAGATGATGCAAAGCGCACTGCACCATCTCGCATTACCTACTTTGATTTTGGCGCTGCCTGCTACCTTAGAAATCATGCGTATTACACAGCAACGTACTGCTTATGTACTGAATCAAAATTATGTGAAAGTCGCTAGGGCAAGGGGTTGGTCACCACTGAAAATTTGGAGAAGCCTGGTGTTGGGTAATACTTTACCGCCCCTTATTCCCTTGATTGCGCGCAATATTACGCTAATTTTTGCCTTTGGTATGTTGGTAGAAAATGTCGTCAGCTGGGGCGGAATCGGGCGTTGGATGATCAATGCTTTGGCACTACAAGATTACAATGCGATTTCCGCCGGTGTGGTTGCAATCGGGCTGTTTGTATTACTGATTGATTTACTGGCGAGACTACTCACCACCTTATTAGATCCTTATCAAAAGAAAGATTGGTATGTTACATAAAGACCCCGAACAGTTCAGAGAATCCGCCTATCTTCCCCAATTGGGCGCTGCATTGCGTAAAGATCCTTTTGCGCTGATTAGCCTTTATCTTTTTATCGGGCTACTGATACTGGTTTTTCTCGGCTATTTTATTGCACCCTATGCCGCCGATCGCCAGTTTGTCGGCTTAGAATTAATGCCACCCTCTTGGAGTGATAAAGGGCAAATCAGCCACTTTTTCGGCACCGATGATTTAGGACGGGATATTTTCAGCCGTATTTTATACGGTTTTTATTACACCGTCGGCGCAGCGCTCGGTATTACCGTCGCCGTTGCAATTATCGGCGGAATTATCGGCGTGCTGGCAGGCACTAAGAAAAGAAGTTCTTTCTTTATTTTAAGCCATCTGTTTGATACGTTTTTATTTATCCCTATTTTGCTGATTGCCATCATCATCGCCACCTTAATGGAACCGAGTTTAACCAATGCGATGTTGGCGATCTTTTTGGCAATGCTCCCCCACTTCATTCACAAAATTTATCAAATGACCCAGCGAGAGCTAAAACGGGAATATGTGGTAACTCTCCGTTTAGAGGGGGCAACCCGTTGGCATTTAATCAAAGAGGTGATATTGCCTAACTTAACGATTGTAGCAGTGAAAGAACTGTCGCATATTTTTGTGATCGCCGTACTCGATATCAGCGCACTCAGTTTTATCTCTCTCGGAGCCACAAGTCCGACACCCGAATGGGGAGCGATGATCAAAGACTACACCGATTTAATTTACATCGCCCCTTGGACAGTGATTCTCCCCGGAATTGCGATTATATTTACCATCTTGATTATCACCATGCTCGGCAATAGCCTTGTACGTGTATTAAGCGACTCTCGAGATTAAGGAATCTTATGGCTTTATTAGATATTCGTCATCTGAGCATTGAAATTGAAACGGAAAACGGCAGAATCAAAATGGTTGATGACATTAACCTCACCCTTGACAGCGGTGAAATTTGCGGACTTGTCGGGGAATCCGGCTCGGGTAAAAGCCTGATTGCCAAAGTAATTTGCGGATTAATTAAAGACGATTGGATCATTACCGCAGATCGCTTTCGTTTTAATGACATAGAACTGTTAAAGCTCTCCCCCCATCAACGCCGTAAATTGGTCGGAAGCGATATTTCCATGATATTCCAAGATCCGCTGTCATGCCTTAACCCCAGTGAACGAATTGGTAAGCAACTGATCGAAACCATTCAATTTAAAGGCAAATGGTGGCAGTTTTTCGGTTGGAAAAAACGCAAAAGTATCGAACTGCTGCATAAAGTCGGGATTAAAGATCACAAAGACATTATGCAAAGCTACCCGAGCGATATTACCGAAGGCGAGGCACAAAAAGTGATGATTGCGATGGCGATCGCCAATCAGCCCCGTCTACTGGTTGCTGACGAGCCGACCAACGCCATGGAGCCCACAACGCAGCTTCAAATTTATCGCTTACTTTCAAGCATGAACCAAAACTTAGGCACATCCATTATTTTAGTCAGCAATGAAATGCAAAGTATTTATAAGTGGGTTGATTCTTTCAATGTGTTGTACTGCGGACAAACGGTTGAAATCGGTAGAAAAGAAAGCATTACCGAAACGCCTTATCACCCTTATACTTCCGTATTACTCAACAGCGTACCTGATTTTGCCAAACCGTTGCCTTTCAAAGGGAAATTAAATACCCTAAAAGGCACCGTCCCGATGTTAGAAGATATGCCGATTGGCTGCCGCCTCGGGCCACGCTGCCCGTTCGCACAGAAAAAATGCGTCGTCAAACCACCGCTACGTAAATTTAAACAGCATGAATTCGCCTGCCATTTCCCAATCAACTTCCGTGAACAGGAATTCTTAAAAAGAGCGGAATTCATCCCCGTAACCGTCGCAGAACATAATGAGTAACTTTGCAAAATTTTCTGAAAAACAGAGCGCTTGTAAATATGTTTAGAGGCTCATGAAAAAAAGCGGTTGCCCGCCTTTTTCAATTCCCTACTGAATTGCAGGTACTGTTTTGGTTTTCTTTACTTTAATCGGCTTTGTTGAGTGCGGCACAATCTCAATCCCTTCAGGCGGATTTTGCAACGCAATCGCCAATACTTCATCAATGGTTTCAACAGCGTGAATGGCTAGAGCTTGTTTGGCGTTTTCAGGGATTTCTTCCAAGTCTTTTTCATTCTCTTTTGGAATAATCACAGTCTTAATGCCACCACGATGTGCCGCTAACAATTTCTCTTTTAAGCCACCGATTGGCAAGACTTTACCACGCAAGGTAATTTCACCCGTCATTGCAACATCTGCACGCACCGGATTGCCTGTGAGACTGGAGACCAAAGCCGTACACATGGCAATACCTGCACTTGGACCATCTTTCGGCGTTGCACCTTCAGGAACGTGAACATGAATATCACGTTTTTCGTGGAAGTCGCTCGCAATACCTAATTTTTCAGCTCTTGCACGCACGACCATCATTGCCGCTTGAATGGACTCTTTCATCACATCACCAAGAGAACCCGTGTAAGAGAACTTCCCTTTACCAGCCACAGAAGCAGTTTCAATCGTCAATAAATCACCGCCGACTTCCGTCCACGCCAAACCTGTCACTTCGCCGATACGGTTCTGGCTATCCATTTTGCCGTAGTCAAAACGCTGTACGCCCAAGTAGTCTTTTAAGTTTTCTTGGCTAACGGTGATCGATTTGAGTTTCTTATCCATCACTAACGCTTTTACTGCTTTACGACAGATTTTCGCAATCTCACGTTCAAGGCTACGCACACCTGCTTCACGGGTGTAGTAACGAATAATACCCAAAATTGCACTATCATCAATCACTAATTCACCTGCTTTCAAGCCGTTATTCTCTTGCTGTTTCGCAATCAAATGCTCTTTCGCAATGTGCATTTTTTCATCTTCCGTATAACCCGAAAGGCGAATAACTTCCATACGGTCTAACAATGCAGGCGGAATATGCATTGAGTTTGATGTTGCCACGAACATCACATCAGACAGATCGTAATCAACTTCTAAATAGTGATCGTTAAAGGCTTTATTTTGTTCAGGATCAAGCACCTCAAGCAAGGCAGACGCAGGATCGCCACGCATATCTTGTGCCATTTTGTCGATTTCATCGAGCAAGAAAAGCGGGTTTTTCACGCCAACTTTTGCCATTTTCATCATCAACTGCCCCGGCATTGAACCGATATAAGTACGGCGATGTCCACGGATTTCTGCTTCATCACGCACGCCACCTAATGCCATACGCACATATTTTCTGCCTGTCGCATTCGCAATCGACTGACCGAGTGACGTTTTACCCACACCCGGCGGCCCAACTAAGCAAAGGATCGGACCTTTGAGCTTGTTCAAACGGCTTTGTACCGCAAGGTATTCCAAAATACGTTCTTTAACACGCTCTAATCCGTAGTGATCTTTATCCAACACTTCTTGAGCTTTTTGCAAATCTTTCTTCACAACAGACCGCTTGTGCCACGGCATTTGTAAAATCCAGTCGATATAGCTACGCACAACCGTCGCTTCCGCAGAACTTTGCGGCATGGCTTTTAGCTTATTAAACTCGCCGTCGACTTTTTCTTGCACTTCTTTCGGCAATTTCGCCTCGGCAATTTTCACTTTCAGTTTATCCAGTTCGCTCTGTTCTTGCTCTTCTTCACCGCCCAACTCTTTACGAATTGCCTTAATTTGTTCGTTCAGATAATAATCGCGTTGATTTTTTTCCATCTGCTGTTTGACACGATTACGGATACGACTTTCGGTCTCCATCGTGTCCATTTCCGTTGCCATCGCTAACAACAAGGCTTCAAAACGAGCAATAAGATTAGCTTCTTCCAACAACGCCTGTTTTTGTTTTACCGAAGCAATCAAATTCGCAGACATCGTATCTGCTAAGCGGTCTTCAAAGGTAATTTTTTGCAATTTCGGCAAAATTTCTGCAGGGACTTTTTTATTGCTTTTAACGTAATTTTCAAATTCGTTGAGTGCGGTTTTAGCGATGGCTTTCAGCTCTTCGTTATCGTCTTGATAATCGGAAGGCATCGGCAATACATTTGCCCACAAGCCGTTTTCATCATCGCTAATATGCTCAATTTTGCCGCGTACTTGACCTTCCACCAGCACTTTTACCGTGCCGTCAGGCAGATTTAACATTTGGATAATGTTTGCCATTACCCCGACATCATAAATATCTT
>JBGXMX010000185.1:0-4341 GCA_041809245.1 Glaesserella sp. | reverse complement strand
TACAAAGGCAATCGAGCCGAACAAACGTGTTCTGCCATAATCAATCCCGACTTGCTGTTGCCAAGTGGAAGCAATGGTATCGGCAATCGGCATTGCACCGCCGTTGAAGATATGGAACAGTGCGATTGCCAGAAATAAAATCCAGATAGTTTGTACCCCAAAGGCAACTAAGAACAGAGTGGCAATGGCGATCCACGTTAGCCAACGGGCAAGAGAAAGTAACTGGTTGGGGTGGCTAATGCGTTTAGAAAAGGTCATTGCCCCTAAAAAACGGAATAGATAACCTGATGCGATTAATAGGCCAATCATTCCCGAATCGTAGCCGTGATGGTTCAACCAAACAGGCAGAAACGGCAACAGCACGCCATAGGCACAGTAAAAGCCGAAGAAGTTAAAGGACGACCATTGAAAAGGGGTAAATTTTATCATAGGGATTTTTCCATCTCTTCAGCACGCTTAATTGCGGCATTCATGGCTTGTTCAACCGTTGCATTCAGCTCTCGTTGTTCAAATACCGCCAATGCTTGCGCCGTTGTACCGCCTTTTGATGTGACATTTTCGCGTAAGGTTGCCAAGGTGACATCTGGGTTTTCCACCACCATTTTTGCCGCCCCTAAAGCCGCCGATTGAACTAAATAACGAGCATTTTGTTCACTAAAGCCCATTTTAACCGCTGCTTCTTGCATTGCTTCCATAAACTTAAAGAAGTAGGCAGGGCTAGATCCTGTAATGGCAATAATTTGATTGATCTCCGCTTCCGTATCCACCCAATAACATTTGCCTACCGCAGACAGTAGCTGTTCCGCAAATTGACAAGCGGTCGGATCTACCGATTTTTTTGCAAATAATCCTGCTATCCCTTCGCCGATGAGCGATGGCGTATTCGGCATTGTCCGAACAATGTTAGTTGCCGTTGGTAACAGTTGTTCAAGACGAGCAACAGAAATCCCAGCCGCAACGGAAATCACCCATTTTGCCCTAAAATCCACTTGTGCAAACTCACCACACACTTCCGCCATCATCTGCGGTTTGACCGCCAAAATCACCACATCTGCTTGGGTCACGGCGTCAAGGTTAGACAAATCCACCTGAACGCCCATTGCTCTCAGCTGCGAACGGCGAGTTTCATTGCTTTTATTACGAGCGATAATTTGATCAGCCGGATAACCGCTTTTGATTAATCCTGAAATGATCGCAAATGCCATATTACCGGCACCGATAAAGGCGATTTTTTTGTGTTGCATTCGGCTCTCCTTGTTTTTGTAAAATGGGGGTTTTAGCGTAGAATAGGGATCTGTTGGTATGAATAGATATTCCTGCCTCGTTTAACTATTTTGGCACGAGCAAGACGCTCGCGCCAGCATTTCAATCAAATAAGCTTTCATTCCATCAATTAAGGACATATCCATGTGGTTCAAAAATGTCATGATTTACCGTTTAACCAGCGAATTACGCTTTACCAGCAGTGAATTAGATGAACAATTACAACAAACAAAATTCACCCCTTGCCAACAAAGCGATATGCAAAAATTTGGCTGGTCGTCACCGCTTGCAGGAAGTGAACTGTTGCATTTTGCACAGGGTCAGCAGTTCCTACTGGTTTCCCATAAAGAAGAAAAATTATTGCCAGCTCACGTTGTCAAAAAAGAAACGGAAAACCGCATTGAAGCCTTAGAACAAAAAGAGCAACGTAAGCTGAAGAAGACGGAAAAGCAGGCTATTAAAGATGATGTGGTGGCAATGTTGTTGCCCCGTGCGTTTAGTAAACATCAATTTACGGCGATTTGGTTAGACTTAGATAAACAGCTCGTTTATGTGGATAGTGGCTCGGCAAAACGTGCCGAAGATACCCTTGCTTTGTTACGCAAATCCCTTGGATCTTTGCCTGTTGTGCCGATTTCCTTCACGCTACAACCGAGCGAAGTGATGACAAATTGGGTGGCAAAAGGGCATACACCAAGCTGGCTGACACTTCTGGAAGAAGCGGAGTTGAAATCCTTTGATACCGACAGTGTCATCCGTTGTAAACGCCAAGATTTAGAAAGCGATGAAATCAGCCAACATTTACAAGCGGGTAAATTCGTGACAAAACTCGCAATGGACTGGGAAAGCCATTTTTCTTTTGTGTTGAACGAAGATGCCACCCTTGCCCGTGTCAAATTCGCGGATGAAGTGCGTGAAAAGAACGATGATATTTTGAAAGAAGATAAAGCCCAACGTTTCGATGCGGATTTTCTGTTAATGACGGAAGAATTACGTCTGTTCACAGAAAAATTGACGGAAGAGTTTGGTGGCATTCAGGAAAGGATTTAACCTATGCAAATCTATCTTGTCGGCGGAGCGGTGCGAGATCAACTGCTCGGCTTAGCAGTCAAAGATCGTGATTGGCTGATTGTTGGGGCAACGCCCGAACAGCTTTTAGCTCAAGGCTATCAACAAGTGGGCAACGATTTCCCCGTTTTTTTACACCCTAAAACCAAAGAAGAATATGCCCTTGCCCGTACCGAACGCAAAAACGGCAACGGCTATAACGGCTTTATCTGCGACTTCACCCCTGATGTTACTCTTGAACAAGACTTGATCCGCCGAGATCTTACGATTAATGCGATTGCTCAAGATCTTGAGGGCAACTACCACGATTTTTACGGGGGCATTTCTGATCTAGAACATCGTCTGCTTCGCCACGTTTCCCCTGCCTTTGCCGAAGATCCGCTACGGGTGTTGCGTGTGGCTCGCTTTGCCGCACGTTTCCATTCTCTCGGGTTTCGGATTGCCCCTGAAACGGTAAAATTAATGCAAGAAATGACCGCTTGCGGTGAGTTAGCTCATTTAACGGCGGAGCGTGTTTGGCTGGAAACCCAAAAAGCCTTCGCTACCGACACGCCACACATCTATTTCCGAGTGCTGCGAGAAGTTGGGGCATTGAAAGTGCTATTTCCTGAAGTGGAGGTACTCTTTGGCGTTCCACAACCTGAAAAACATCACCCTGAAATTGATAGTGGCGTTCATACTTTGATGGTTGTAGAACAGGCGAAAAAATTATCGATTCGAGCAAATGATCCTGAAAGCGTGTTATTTGCCGCACTCTGTCACGATCTTGGTAAAGCCTTAACCCCAAAGGATATTCTTCCCCACCATTACGGACACGAACAGAAAGGCGTTGCCCCAACAGAACAGCTGGCAAATCGCTTAAAAGTACCTGCACACACGAAGGCGTTTGCCAAGTTAGTGACGGAATTTCACACCCATAGCCATAAAATCACAGAGCTACGCTCTGAAACCGTGGTGAAATTGTTTAATAAACTTGATGTGTGGCGTAAACCTGAACGTTTTTTTGATTTTTTATTGGCTTGTGAAGCAGATAGCAAAGGGCGTTTGGGCTTTGAAAATCGGGAATATCCACAAGCGGATTATGCAAAGCAGCTTTACCGCATTGCAAACCAAATAGATGTTCAAGCCGTTATAGAGGCGGGTTTTGAAAAAGCAGCGATTCGCACAGAACTTGATAGACAGCGCCGCTTCGCCATTCAACAATTTAAACAAGAAATTTAAGGCATTAAGTTATGTTAGCAATAACATTAAATGAATATTGGCACATGATTGCCCTCGCACTGTTAAGCATTGCTCTGTTGGTTCTTTTTTTTCGTCAAGCCCAATTTCAGCGAGACGCTAAAGAGCTGGCGGAAGATTTACACCATAGCCAAATGCAGTTAGAACAGCTTTCCGGCAAATATGACAACACATTGCGGGAGAGAAACTATTTTGAACAGCATGCGTTACAGCAAAAAATAAAGCTGGAAGCCACCCTTGAGCGCCTGAGCGAACGTGATAGTGCAATTAGTCAGTTAAACCAACAGCTTCTGTTCGCACAAGAGCAAGAAAACCAACTTGAACGTTATATCAACGAACTAAAAGAACGCATTGGTTCCGCCCAAACCAAAGCTGAGGGCTTAGAAGAGCAATTACAGCTTGCCCAGCAAAGTCTGAGTAATAAAGAACAGGAGAAACAAAACCTGCAAGGGCGTTTAAGTCAAGCCCAACAAGAGCTGGCAGAGCTTCGCACCACGCTACAGGAAAAGCAAAACAACCTAGAGGTACAGCAACGCAACTTTTTGGAAGTACGCCAACAGCTTAATCTTGATTTTCAACACCTTGCACAACAAATTTTGGAAGAAAAGAGTCAAACCTTTGCGCAAGCCAATCAATCTTCATTAGATTTATTGCTCAAACCTTTTAAAGAGCAGATTGATAATTTCCAAAAACGGGTTAATGAAGTCCATAGTGAAGCCATAAAAGGTAATGCAAACTTAGGGGCTGAAATTAAGCGTATTCTCGAAGTCG
>JBGXMX010000184.1:0-7126 GCA_041809245.1 Glaesserella sp. | reverse complement strand
CGTATCGGTTACACAATTAAATTTACTACTTAATCAAGTAATCGCTTCTTTTTTGATCACAGGTTCAATCAGTTGGCTTTATTATGCAGACCGCTTGATTGAATTCCCGCTCGGTTTATTCGGCATTGCAATTTCAACGGTAGTTCTACCCAGCCTTTCTCGTATTGCCAAGCAAAAGGATTTAGACCATGAACAACGTAAAATTCGGTTTGAACAGACTATGGATTGGGGCGTGCGGATGGTGTTGTTGCTTGGCATTCCTGCCATGATTGGCATGATGATTTTAGCCCAACCGCTGATGATGACGATGTTTATGCACGGTAAATTCCAATTAGCCGATGTCGTTGCCTCTTCACAAGCCCTGTTTGTAATGTGTTTCGGCTTAATTAGTTATATGCTGATTAACATTCTTGCCAACGGTTTTTATGCTCACCAAAATACTAAAACACCGGTTAAAATCGGCATGATTGCGGCGGCTAGTAATATTTGCTTCGGCTTATTGGCAATTCCTTTCGGATTTTTAGGTTTGGCGATGGCATCGGCGCTTTCTGCCGCAGTGAATGCAAGTTTGCTTTACCGGGGATTGGTTCAAAAAGGTATTTATAAGGTAACGGTAACAACCGCAATCTTTACGCTTAAATTACTGATTTCCGCCTGTATTATGGGAACCTTGGTTTCTTATTTTTCACTGGATCTCAACGGCTGGGCAAGCCTTCATTTTTGGCAAAAAGTGCATTGGTTAGCGTGGCTAATTGTACTGGCGGCAATCAGCTATTTTGGTGCATTAGCCGCATTGGGTATTCGTTTGCGGGATTTTCGTTCGGCAGCTTAAACCCTATTCTCTTTCATAAACAAATAAAAATCTCTCGTTAATGCACTAAACTCAGCGCTGTATCGGTTATTCGCCTGATAAATGGTCAAGCTCTTTATTTGTTGCGGTTGCGGTGTCGGGGAAAAGCTGACTATAGTACGTTTTGCGGTTTTCCCTTCTTTGGTGTGAATTTGCCATATTTCAGTGCAATACAGCCCGAGTTCGTGGCTTTGCGAAAGCAGTGTTTCGGCAATATCGGTCGGTAAAATAAAGGTAATTTTTCCTTTGGGGGATAAATAGCTGCTTGCGACGGCAAGCCATTTGATATGCGGATTCACTGCACTGCGGGCAAGATCCCGCTGTTGGCTGCGAGAGGCAAGGCTGTGAGGAAAGTAAGGCGGGTTGGATACAATCAAATCAAACGAGTGACTCAGTGCCAGCTGCATTACGTCTTGTTCTACAATCTCAATACGATTCGCCCACGGGCTTTGTCGTACATTATCACGAGCTTGCATGGCGGCATCTGCGTCTAATTCCACCCCAATAATTCGGCAATCGGCTGTGCTACGTTGTGCTAACATCGAGCTGACTAAGCCGCTGCCTGTGCCGAGATCTAAAATAGAGCGTACTTGATGAACATCAGCAATGGCGCCTAAGAGAATGCCGTCAGTATTGACTTTCATCGCACAGCGGTCGTGTGCTACAAAAAATTGCTGAAATTGGAATCCGTTGGGTTTATGCATAATAAAAAGTCGGCTTTGCAAATTTTTGTGCAAATCCGACCGCTTGTAATTACAGAATTTGCCCTAAACGCTCACCCATTTTAGTCGGCTCGCCCGCTTTAAGATAAGTTTCAAGCTCTACAGCTCCTTTCGGGAAGAGGTTTATTACCGTAGAACCTAAACGGAAAGCGCCCATCTCTTGACCTTTTTTCAGGTGAACGGCAGTTTCCCCTGTAGTGAGATATTCATATACCATCACCTCTTTAGTTCGTGGCGGGTTGATTACACCAGCCCATACTGTACTCATACTCGCCGTAATGGTTGCACCGACTAAAATCTGAACCATCGGTCCGAATGAGGTATCAAACTCGCAAATGACACGCTCGTTGCGGGCAAAAAGATTCGGTACGTGTTCTGCAAGGAAGGGATTGACCGAGAAGAGTTCCCCCGGCACATAAATCATTTTACGTAAAGTTGCATCACACGGCATATGTACTCGGTGATAATCTCTAGGAGATAAATAAGTAGTAATAAAATCACCGTTTTTGAATTTATCTGCAAGTGTGAAATCATTCGCCAGTAAGGTTTCTAGACTAAAGTGATGACCTTTAGCTTGTAATAATTGGTTTTCTTCAATGCGCCCTGATTCGCTGACTCTACCGTCTGCAGGTAAGCAAAGTGCCTTTGGATCCTGATTAATCGGGCGGGCATGTTCTTTTAACGGACGAATAAAAAACTCGTTGAATGAAGCGTAATCAGAAGCTTCAGTTTTTTCCGCTTCGGCTAAATTTACCTGATATTTTTTAGCAAACAGTTTGATGATTAAGTGCGTTACCGCTCCCCATTTACGTTCTGCCAACCAGCCCGCCGCTTGGGTTAAATAAAGCTGAGGCATCATATATTGAAATGCGATTTTGGCGCGTTGTGCATAGGTTGGGCGAGGGTAAGATTTTAATTGCATAACATTGTCCGATATAAATAGCTTAAAGGGAGCAGAGTATAACAAATGCCATGCGGCTTGAGTAGGGGCGGATCACGATTCGCCCCGTCAGATTACTCAATAACGATGCGATCTCGATTTTTCTCCAGCGTCGCTTTGCCGATACCGGAAACTTCGGTTAATTGCTCAACATTAATAAATTTACCGTGTGTGTCGCGATATTCGATAATCGCTTGCGCTTTTTTAGCGCCGATACCGACTAATTTGTCCTGAATTTCAGCAGCAGTCGCCGTATTGATATTGACCACATTTACATTTGTGACCTGAGTACTCGTCACTTGTTCGGCGACTGTTTGTACGGGGTTCGTGGGTGCTTGTGTTTTTTCTTGGGCAAATGAAGCGGCAGAAAAAAGCCCTAATAACAGGCTAAAAGCATAACGAGACAGTTTTTTCATAGATGACTCCTTTGAGGTTGATTAAATTGCCCGCCCACATTACAAATTTCAAAATTACCCTGCAATCAACAAAAATTGCTTTTTCGACGCAGATCGAAAAAATAATCGGGTTTTATTTTCCGCCCCGTCGCTAATTTGCAAAATTGAAGGAAAAATAGACCGCTTGTGACTGAATTTTTTAAGAAAAATATGCCGAAATTCGACAAAATCCTTTAGAATGCATCAAATTTTTTGATTACTTTTTTATTCTTGGAAATTTAAATGACTCAGCACAACAATTCACGTAAAGAACCGACTTTCGGTGAACCAACCCTTTCAGAAACTGCTCAGGAAGTGCCGGCAACCGAGGAGATACAGAAGCCTAAAATCTCTATTTCGTTACATTCTAAAGATGCGCCAAGTTATAACTTTACTCCTGTTTTAAAGCGCCCTGAAGATGCGGCTCAAAATCTCTCTACACTAGAAGAAAAAGCGATGTTGGAAAAAAGCCAAGCAACGGTACAAACAGCAGAAACGGTTGAAGACAAACCGCAGCAAGCCGAATTTAATTTCACACCGGTAACGGAAAATACGGAACAGAATATTCAGCCAAAGACGGTTGAAAGCAAAGTAACACAACATTCCGATATGGAGCGAGTGATCCCGGCTTCAACGCAATCGGCTCCGGCTGCCAAAGCGGCGTTGATGAATAAAGTCCCGTCAAAATATCGTCGCTTGGTTTTGGTTACAGGGCTGGCGCTATTGCTTTTATTGCTGCTGTTTTTACTTAAACCGAATACGCCGGAGACTGTGGAACAGCTACAAGAGCAAGGCACGAGTTTACCGATCGAGTTTCGCCCTGTAGATGAAGAAGAGGCAAAACGTGCTGAGGCGGAAGCAAAAGCACTGCAAGAAGCGCAAGCCCAACAAGCACTTTTAGAACAGCAAGCCAAACAAGCTCAAACTATTCAACCAACGGCAACGGAACCTACTGTACAGCCGACCGTTGAGCCTGTGGCTCCTGCCTCGACTTCAACCGCACAACCGGTTGTCGAATCTACGCCGGCGCCTCAACCTGTGGCAGAGACCCCTGCGACAGTGAAAGCACCTGAGGTCGCACCTCGTCCGCCGAAAAATGAAAGCGTGATTTATCAGCCGGAAACAAAATCGGTAGAAGCGCCAAAAGCTGAGAAGAAAGTCGAAAAACCGAAGCCGGCGCCCGCAGCTAAAACCAGTCAGGAACAGTTGGACAATTTAGTCAAAGTGGTGGATGCCAAACCTGCTACGGCAGGCAAAACAAAAACCTTAACCGTGCCAAAAGGCGTGTCGTTAATGCAGGTGTTTAGAGATAATCAGCTGAATATTTCCGATGTTAATGCGATGAGTAAAGTGAATAATGTTGTAAGCAACTTGAAAGCCGGAGAGAAAGTTACGGTCACGTTAGACGGCAATAATCGTGTGGTCCAAATGAGTATTGGCTCGGGCGGTCAATTTATTCGCCAAGCAAACGGCACTTATCTATTTAAATAAGCGTTTGAGGACGGGGAACCGAGCTTTAAACCGACCCCTTGGAATGAGTTCTCAAGCGTTTATATTGCTCGAATAGTACACTCTGTAGCGACCGTACAGAGTGTACGAACAAACTCAGCGTAGCGGATAAATTCATAAGGAGAAGAAAATGATTCACTTAAAGGTGAGCTATGCATTTTTATTAATACTGCTATTAAGTCGTTGTACTCCTTCTTTGATTGCGCCGGCTGAACAAGTACATTTATCTCAAACACAAGAGCAAAAAGCGGATCAATCGCCCCGTACGGTAGTAAAAAAGCAATCCATCAGTGAATATCTGTGTAAAAACGGAAGAACTGTTCGGGTACAGCAGAATCTTGAATCTTCAAAAAAAACCACCATTTCCGTGACCTTTAATCAGAGAACTTATCGCCTTTCCCCGGCTGTGACGCAAAAAGCCAAAACATATACCAATATCCGTTGGGTATGGTCTGAGGATTTTTCAGGTATAGGTACATTGCGAGATAATCGCAATAATTTACTGGCAGAGAACTGTATTAAAAAGGAGAGCTAGTCGGTGAATATTCTAGTTATTGCGCCCTCTTGGGTGGGGGATATGATGATGTCCCACGCCCTTTATCAACAACTCAAAGCTAACTATCCGAATTGCCAAATTGACGTAATGGCGCCCGACTGGTGTCGCCCGCTACTTTCTCGTATGCCGGAAGTTCGCAAAGCGATTTCAATGCCAATCGGTCACGGCTCATTTGCGTTATGCAAGCGGTACGATTTAGGCAAAAATTTGCAAAACCAATACGATATGGCAATCGTTCTGCCTAATTCATTGAAATCCGCCTTTATTCCGCTGTTTGCTAAAATTCCACAACGCCGTGGCTGGAAAGGGGAAATGCGTTACGGTTTTCTCAACGATTTACGCACTAATAAAAACGACTATCCGATGATGGTACAACGCTATGTGGCACTTGCGTTTGAGCAAGGTAAAATCCCGACAGCAGAAAACTTACCGATTGCTTATCCTTACTTACAAGTCGATAGCGAGCAAATTGCACAAACCAAACAACATTTTGCCAAACAGTTTGAATATGCCGAAAATCGCGAAGCGATTGGTTTCTGCCCGGGTGCAGAGTTTGGACCTGCGAAACGTTATCCTCATTACCACTACGCAACACTTGCTCAAAAACTGATTGAGCAAGGTTATTCCGTGCGTTTATTTGGTTCGAAAAAAGATGAAGAAGTCGGGGAACAAATTCGCAATAGCTTGCCTGAAGCCTTACAACGCTACTGTATTAACCTTGCAGGACAAACGAATTTAAACCAAGCTGTTGATTTAATTGCCGATTGCAAAGCCATTGTTAGCAACGACTCTGGACTAATGCACATTGCCGCTGCTCTTAACCGACCGCTTGTTGCACTCTATGGCCCGACTAGCCCGCAATATACGCCACCGCTCTCTAAATCTGCGGTGATTATCCGTTTGATTGAAGGCGGTTTAATTAAGATCCGCAAAGGCGAAGGGCAAGACGGTTATCACCAAAGTTTGATCGATATTCAGCCTGAAATGGTGTTGGACAAGTTAAACGAGTTACTCAATGAAAGTTCTCATTGTTAAAACCAGCTCAATGGGCGATGTGATCCACACATTGCCCGCATTGACCGACGCTCAAAAAGCCATTCCCAATATTCAGTTTGATTGGGTGGTAGAACAGCCTTTTGCTGAAATTCCTAAATGGCATAGTACGGTTAACCAAGTCATTCCTATCGCTATTCGCCGTTGGCGGAAAAATCTGCTTTCCGCTCAAACGTGGCAAGCGTGGAAAAGTTATAAACAACAACTGCAAGCCACACAATACGACGCCGTTATTGATGCACAAGGCTTACTAAAAAGTGCTGTGTTAGTCACACGTTTAGCTAACGGCACAAAATATGGCTATGATAAACAGAGTGCAAGAGAAGGATTAAGTAGTTGTTTTTACGATAAAACTTTCGATATTCCTTACCAACAACACGCCGTTGAACGTATCCGAAAACTCTTTGCAATGGCTCTCGGCTACGATTTATCGACTACGATTGGCGATTATGGGATAGCGGATAGATTTGCAAAAAATCTTGCAAATCCGACCGCTTGCAACCCTTACATTGTCGCTATTCACGCCACAACCAGAGAAGATAAACATTGGCAAGAAGCCTATTGGGTTGAGTTATTACAACAACTAAGTGAGCAAGGTATAGCCATACATCTGCCTTGGGGAAATGAAAAAGAAAAAGCGAGAGCAGAAAGGCTTACCCAAGTATCGCCGTTGGTTAAGGTTCTGCCTAAACTTACATTAGCAGAACTCGCGCTGGAAATTGCAGGGGCAAAAGGCGTTGTTTCGGTGGATACTGGTTTGAGCCATTTAACTGCAGCTTTGGATAAGCCGAATGTCATTTTATACGGCGCAACGGATCCACGGTTAATCGGCGCATATGGCAAAAACCAACTTTATTTGGAATCTTCTTCAATGGAGAAAATTCAGCCAATGGCGGTATTGGATAAATTGAAGTCTTTTCAGTTACTTTAGGAAAATGTAGATACAAAAAAAGCACCTCAGGGTGCTATCTGTTTATTTGCGGAATAAATGGTGCCCGAGGCCAGACTTGAACTGGCACGCCCCGAAAGGCGAGGGATTTTAAATCCCTTGCGTCTACCGAT
>JBGXMX010000183.1:0-5062 GCA_041809245.1 Glaesserella sp. | reverse complement strand
GATACCAAAGATTCCCTTGTGCTACCGAATATGGAACGCGGTAATGATCGTTCCGGCTTTATTGCCATGCAAGGCAACGCTACCTTTAAACTGGCGGTAAAAGAGTTATCAAATGTTGTTGAAGAGACATTAGCAGCAAATAATCTAGATAAAAGTCAACTTGACTGGCTGGTACCGCACCAAGCAAATTTACGCATTATCAGTGCTACCGCAGAAAAACTTGAGATGTCAATGGATCAAGTGGTCGTCACGGTCGATCGCTACGGTAATACCAGTGCGGCAACCATTCCTGTTGCGTTAGATGAAGCGGTGCGTGACGGGCGTATTAAACGTGGGCAACTATTGCTGCTTGAAGCATTCGGCGGCGGTTGGACTTGGGGTTCTGCCCTGGTTAGATTCTAACCGGTGAAGGTGAAGATGTCTGAAAAAATCACATTTGCCGATAAAAAACGTAAAACCGTTGAACGTGCTGAATTTACTGAAGATGGCCGCTATCTTCGTAAAGTGCGTAGTTTTGTATTACGTACCGGACGTTTAAGCGATTATCAGCGTGATATGATGAATAATAACTGGGAAAATCTCGGTTTAGATTACCAAAATACGCCTTTTGATTTTGAAGCGATTTTTGGCAACAACAATCCTGTTGTGCTTGAAATTGGCTTTGGCATGGGGCGTTCACTCGTGGAAATGGCAGAACAAAATCCTGATCGCAACTACATCGGGATTGAAGTCCATACCCCTGGGGTTGGTGCTTGTATCGCTTATGCGTTGGAAAAAGGCGTGAAGAATTTGCGAGTGATCTGCCACGATGCGACAGAGATTTTGCGAGATAGTATTGCCGACGGTACATTAGGCGGATTACAGCTTTATTTCCCCGATCCGTGGCAAAAAGCAAAACACCATAAACGCCGTATTGTTCAGCCTGAATTTATTACCCGTGTATTAACCAAACTGTCGCCGAACGGTTTTATCCATTTTGCCACAGATTGGGAAAACTATGCCGAACATATGCTAGAAGTATTACGTCAATTTGACGCTTCATTGCAAAATACGTCAGAAACCAACGATTTTATTCCACGCCCTGATTTTCGCCCTTTAACGAAGTTTGAAGAACGAGGGCATAAGTTAGGACACGGCGTGTGGGATTTATATTTTATTAAGAAATAATGTTACTCAAATAGGAGAAAGAAAATGGCTCAACCAATTCGTAATCGCAGACAGCGTAAAAAAATGCACTTAGCAGAGTTCCAAGAATTAGGCTTTTTAGTGAAATTCCAATTTGCAGAAGGCACAGGTATTGACCAAATTGATGCCACTGTTGATCGTTTTATTGATGAAGTGATCCGCCCAAATGGTTTAGCTTATGAAGGCAGTGGCTATTTACATTGGGAAGGTTTAATTTGCTTAGAAAAATTAGGCAAATGTGATGAAGCTCACCGTCAATTAGTGCAACAATGGTTAGAAGCTAATGGCTTAGTTGAAATCGAAGTGAGTGATTTGTTTGATATTTGGTGGGATTTACCTATCTCTGAATAATATATTGCCTGCTCTCTCTCCCGCTTGCGGGAGAGAGGAATTTTGGAGAAATAAATGGAATTCTTAGCCCCTTTTATTCAGATCATTGTCGGCTTATTTAGCTTTTTATTAGTACTACGTACGTGGCTACAATTCTGTCGTGTCGATCCTTATATGCCGATTTCACAAACATTGATGCGTTTGACCAACCCTGTGTTAAATCCATTAAGTAAACTTATTCCAACGGTAAAAGGTATCAATTTCGCAGCACTTTTACTTGCCGCAGGAATCGTTGCGTTACAATTTGTGTTATTCGGTGTGGATGTTCCAAGATCTGTGCTTATCGGCTTATTAAGTGTTGTCAAAACCTTTGGGCAGATTCTCTTTTTTACCACCTTAATCCGTGCCTTAATGAGCTGGGTCACACAGGGAAATCATCCGTTAGATTATACTGTTGCTCAAATTACTGAGCCTGTACTCGGTATTATCCGTAAAATTTTACCGAAAACAGGTATGTTGGACTTTTCTGTAATGGTGCTTGGTTTTGCATTGCTCTTTATTAATAGCTTGTTCTACCAAATCTTTGGACAACTATGGGCTGTGGCGTAATGCAAGCGGTCGAATTTTGTGAAAATCCGCAAGGTATCCGCTTGCGGATTTTTTTACAGCCGAAAGCAAGCCGAGATCAGATTGTCGGTTTACACGATAACGAACTCAAAATTGCGATTACCGCTCCACCGATTGATGGGCAGGCAAATGCTCACTTGCTGAAATATCTGAGTAAGCTGTTTAAAGCCCCCAAAAGCAGTATTGTGTTGGAAAAGGGCGAACTACAACGCCATAAGCAAATTTTTGTACCAGAGCCTAAACAAATTCCTACTGAAATTGAAAAATTGGCTCAATAGTAATATCTCAAACCAGTATGGCTATGCCGTGCTAGGCATAAATGGTATAAATTTTACGTTCCCCATAGAAAAAATGTGCCAAAACTGCTAATTTACGCCCTATTGAAAACTATTCTTAACTAGAGAAACATAGATATGCTATTTGCGGTATTCACAATCACTGCCTATTTAGGCGCATTACTATGGATTATGCCCACCCTTGCCCATATTGATGCGGATAAAAAACCGAACATCAAGGCTGTGTTTATATTTGGTGTAATTGCAATCATCTGTCATATCATCAATATTTCTCAACACCTTGTAGTCACCGGCGGACAAAATTACACCATTGTTAATGTAGCCTCATTAATTAGTGTGATCATCAGTAGTCTTGCCACAGTAGCTCTTACCCGCTGGAAGACGATTTGGTTTCCGCTGTCCGTCATCTATTCTCTCGGTATTGTTACCGTCACTTTATCAACCTTTGTTGAAGGCAGTTTTATTAAGCGGATCTCAGAGAATTTCGGTTTAATGTTTCATTTAAGTATTGCCATTACTTCTTATGGCTTGTTTTTTATCGCATTACTATATGTTATGCAGCTGAAATGGTTGGATAAAAACTTAAAGAGCAAGAAAATGGCATTCTCTCCGATGTTGCCGCCACTGATGACTGTCGAACGACATTTTTTCACCCTAACCCTTGCGGCACAAGTACTCTTAACAGTTGCATTAATCACGGGCATGATTTATCTGCATAACTTTTTTGCGCCGGAGCATATTCATAAAGCGATCTTTTCCTTTATCGCTTGGATTGTGTATAGCATCTTATTACTCGGGCAATGGAAATTACGTTGGCGAGGAAATCGGGTGCTTATTTACTCAATTTCGGGTATGATGTTGCTCTCGTTTGCCTATTTTGGCAGCCGAATGGTATAACCCCTGATAGGTAGCGGTCGGATTTTTTCAAAAATTTGCAAAATTTTCACATTTTCCGACCGCTTGTTATTCACGAATATAGGATTTTTACTTTGGATACGATCCCCCTGAGTAGTTTATTCATCACTTTAGCTATTCTGTTAATACTTTCCGCTTTCTTTTCCGGCTCTGAAACAGGGCTGATGTCATTAAACCGCTACCGTATGCGCCACCTTGCAGAAAAAGGACATAAAGGGGCGAAACTTGCCGAAAAACTGTTATCAAGAACGGACGTTCTATTAAGCCTGATCTTAATCTGTAATAACTTAGTCAACATCGCCGCCTCTGCGATTGCCACTATGATCGGTATGCAGCTGTCGGGTGAAGCGGGCGTGGCGATTGCAACAGGTTTACTCACCTTTGTGATGTTGGTTTTCTCTGAGATTTTACCCAAGACGATTGCCGCTCTATATCCCGAACGGATCGGATTTTTAGTCAGCTATATTTTAGTTCCGCTACAAAAAATTCTCATGCCGGTAGTGTTCTTTATGAACCTCATCATTAATAGCTTGATGAAACTGTTCCGTATTCGTAAATCGGAAAAATCCGGATTGAGTAGCGAAGAACTGCGCAGTGTAGTGCTTGAAGCGGGGAAATTTATTCCAACGGCTCACCAAGAAATGCTCGTGTCTATTTTAGATATGGAAAAAGTCACGGTCGATGACATTATGGTGCCGCGTAATGATATCGGCGGAATTGATATTGAAGATGACTGGAAATCAATTATGCGCCAACTCACAGGTGCAGCCCATAACCGTGTCGTGATTTACAAAGGCAATATGGATAAAAATATTCTTGGTATGCTACGTGTGCGAGAGGCTTTCCGTTTAATGCTCGAACGTAATGAATTTAGCAAAGAGCAACTTGTACGTGCGGTAGATGAAGTCTATTTTATTCCTGAAGGCACGCCATTAAATACCCAGTTAATGAATTTTAAAAATAATAAAGAGCGTATCGGTTTAGTCGTCGATGAATATGGCGATATCAAAGGCTTAATTACTCTTGAGGATATTTTAGAAGAGATTGTCGGTGAATTTACCACCTCTACCGCACCGGCACTAGAAGATGAGGTGAAACCGCAATCGGACGGCTCCGTGTTAATCGAAGGATCCGCCAATTTACGGGATTTGAACAAACTGTTTGATTGGAATTTGCCGCTTGATGAAGTCAGAACTTTCAACGGTTTGATCTTAGAACATCTGGAAAAAATTCCCGATGAAGATACCCAATTTGTCTTACTGAATCTTAAAGTGACCGTTTTGGAAGTATCGGACAATATGGTTAAACTGGCACGGGTTGAACCGCTTAACTTAACGCAAGACGAGTAATTAAACTCAAAACGGATTTTGCTCCGCCATTACCAATGACTTTATGAATGGCGGAGCAAGTTTATCTTAAAAAATGCGTACCGCTTTGTCCGAAATCATCCGATCATCAACGTTCTGATTTTCTTGTTTTCTCCCTTTTTTGCATTTTTCTGCTCGGAACAGACCGCTTTTTGTATTCTTTTTTTGATACAGAGGGGGCATTGAGGTAAAATCCGAACCTAATTTTGTAACTGTGTAATAAAAAATAACATAATGACAACGCAATTTTCCTTAGATCAGATTTCAGCCCTTGCTAAAACGGATATGCAAGCGGTCGATCAGGCTATCCTTGCTCAACTCAATTCGGATGTCGTGCTGATT
>JBGXMX010000182.1:0-2571 GCA_041809245.1 Glaesserella sp. | reverse complement strand
ATACCTGCAAATATGCTTCTGTTGCCGAATTGGAAACAGCCTGAAACCTTTGCAAAACACCCAACCTCAACTGTCGCCGAAATTTCCCAAAAAAATTTCGGCTACTTTTTTCAAATTTAGGCAAATATAACCAATAACAATCAGTTAAATGCCCTCTTTTAAGGCATTTACCGCCCTTTCAGGCAGCAATAGGCGTAATAAGCCTTAGCTTGTTTGCTGCTTTAAGCAAATTCAAACAAATCACTTTTAATTGCATTTGTCCTTTAACTTTGGCTAAACCAAAATAGCTCGCTCGTTTACATCTAAATTTTCGGTGTAATATGGCAAAACTCTGTTCTACTCGGTAGCGTATTTTAGACAGACCTTTATTTCTCATTTTATTTTCTTCGCTCAAAGGCTTACCACGATGAGCTTTACGCATGATGCCATCTTTCAATCCCCTATCTTCTAAAATGTCTCGATTTGCTTGGCTGTCATAACCTTTGTCTGCAAACACCCTTATGCCTGCATCCACATCATCTACCAAAGGTTTCAAATGGCTCACATCTGCCGCACTAGCATCGGTTACATGGACTTTTTCAATATAGCCCTCTTCATCCGTGCGAATATGCAATTTATACCCTAAATGATAATGCCCACCTTTCACCGTCCAACGTGCATCTTTATCCTTAGTCGCTGGCGTATCAACCACTTTATTTTCTGTTGTTTCAACTGCTTTTTTGAGTTTGCCTCCAGCAGTTTGCACAATGGTGGCATCCACAATCGCAGCTTTAGCTTTTTCTACTTTGAGTTGTTTTTGAGCTAATTGTTGGTTAATCAGCTCAATCAATTCATCCAAAGTATTGTCTTGCATCAACCAGTTACGAAAACGGTTCAATGTGCTATGGTCCGGAATATTCAATTCGTCAAAGTTGCAAAACAAGAAAAAGTCCAAACGTGTCACTAAACTGCGCTCTAGTTCTGGGTCTGACAAACTATGCCATTGCCCTAATAAGATCGCTTTAAACATGGACAGCAACGGATAAGATGGACGTCCACCATTGTCGCGGATATAACGTGCTTTTTTACTATGGAGGATATGTTCAATCGCTTGCCAATCCAATACATATTGGATTTTGAGCAAAGGAAAATCTTCTGGATATTGACTAATTAACGCGTAAGCTGATTGTTGAAAGAAGCTGCTCATAAGAAAATCCTCTAAATTCTTCTCAATGAGAATTTAGAGGATTTCTTGGGGTTTTGCAAAGGTTTCGACATAGCTTTTTATGTTTTAAATGGAGTTTTAAAAAGATTCAGGCCGTCTGAAAACATGGTTATCACAAACAATGTTTCAGACGGCCTTGTCATCAATAATCAATCCAAGAAAGATTATTTACTGTACATCGCCCATAAATCTTCTTGTAAATTTACCAATGCTTCGCCTTCTGCGGCTTGAATGCGGAGATATGAGCCGTCGGGCTGCATTTCCCATGCTTTGGTATTGTCTTCGAGCGCCATGGTTAAACCTTCGCGAATCACACGCGTTTTGAGAGCCGGATGCAAAATCGGTGTGGCCACTTCGATACGGCGGAAGAAGTTACGCCCCATCCAGTCAGCGCTGGAAATATAGGTATCTTCTTTGCCGCTGTTGTAGAAATAGAAAATACGCGAATGTTCGAGCTGGCGGCCAATGATGGAACGCACGCGGATGTTATCCGACAGGCCTTTTACTCCCGGGCGCAAGGTACACATGCCACGCACAATCAGTTCGATTTGTACGCCGGCAGCGCTGGCTGCATACAAAGCTTCGATTACGCTTGGCTCAATTAAAGAATTCATCTTGGCGATGATTTTGGCCGGTTTGCCTGCACGGGCGTTCTCGGCTTCCCGTTGGATACGGCTGATAATCATCGGGTACAGCGTAAACGGGCTTTGATAAAGCTTATTCAAGCGGCCCGGTTTGCCTAAGCCGGTGATTTCCATAAATAAAGTATTTACATCGGCGGTAATGTCGGAATCATCCGTAATTAAGCCAAAGTCGGTGTAGATACGCGATGTCCCTTGATGGTAGTTGCCTGTGCCTAAGTGTGCATAGCTTTTCAGACGGCCTTCTTCACGGCGGATGACCAAGGCCATTTTGGCGTGCACTTTATAACCGAATACACCGTACACCACATGCGCACCAACGTTTTCTAATTTTTGCGCCCAGCTGACGTTGTTGGCTTCATCGAAGCGCGCCATCAATTCGACCACCACGGTCACTTGTTTGCCCGCCAGCGCGGCGCGCATCAGCGCTTTGACCAATTCGGAATTGCTGCCGGTGCGGTAAATCGTCATTTTGACAGCCAATACATCTGGGTCGCTGGCTGCCTCGCGAATCATTTGAACCACCGGGTCAAACGACTGGTAAGGATGGTGCAGTAATATCGGACCTTGCCTGGCTAAATCCAAAACAGAGCCGTTTTTACCCAATTTTTTCAGACGGCCAACGCTTGCCGGCGGTGTAAATTTCAATTCGGGGCGTTCCGTTTAACGCGCGACAGCGATTTGACCGTTGACGATGATGATTTGGAAAACCTGCGCACCGCCATT
>JBGXMX010000181.1:0-21789 GCA_041809245.1 Glaesserella sp. | reverse complement strand
CCCCCTTAATCCCCCTTTTTCAAAGGGGGAAAGTGAATAAAATTAGCTATTCGCACGTTTCTCTAAAATTTCAACCGCCGGTAAGATTTTGCCTTCAACAAATTCTAAGAACGCACCGCCACCTGTTGAGATGTAAGAGATTTTATCTGCGATACCAAACATATCAATTGCCGCTAATGTATCACCGCCACCTGCGATTGAGAATGCACCGTTTGCGGTCGCATCAACGATAGCTTGAGCAACCACTTCTGTACCTTTACGGAAGTTAGGGAACTCAAATACACCAACCGGGCCGTTCCAAAGGATGGTTTTCGCATTACGGATAATTTCCGCTAACTCTTCCGCTGATTTATCACCGATGTCAAAGATTGATTCCTCTGCAGTCACTTCATTTACGGCTTTGTGAGTTGCCGCTGCAGTGTCAGAGAACTCTAAACCAACACGCACATCAACCGGAACAGGAATGTTCGTTGCTTTAGATAAACGTTGTGCTTCAGGGATTAAATCCGCTTCGTATAATGATTTACCTACATTGTGACCTTCTGCCGCAATGAAAGTATTTGCGATACCGCCACCTACGATTAATTGGTCAGCGATTTTTGATAAGCTGTCTAATACAGTGAGTTTAGTTGAAACTTTTGAACCACCTACAATCGCTAACATTGGACGTTGTGGCTCTTTTAATGCTTTGCCTAAAGCATCTAATTCTGCTGCAAGTAATGGGCCTGCACAAGCAACTGGGGCGTATTCTGCAACACCGTAAGTTGAGCCTTCAGCACGGTGAGCTGTACCGAATGCGTCCATTACAAATACATCACAAAGTGCTGCATATTTTTTCGCTAACTCAGGATCATTTTTCTTCTCACCTTTGTTAATACGTACATTTTCAAGTACCACGATTTCGTTTTCTTTTACATCAACGCCATCTAAGTAGTCACGTACTAAACGAACAGGAACACCTAAATCTGAATTGTTTAAGTAATCGACAACAGGTTGTAAAGAGTTTGCTTCTTCAAATACGCCTTCTGTCGGACGACCTAAGTGCGATGTCACCATCACTTTAGCACCTTTTTGTAAGGCTAATTTTAAGGTTGGGATTGTTGCACGGATACGAGCGTCTGATGTGACTTTGCCATCTTTAACCGGCACGTTAAGGTCTGCACGAATGAAAAGGCGTTTACCTGCGAGATCAAGATCTGCCATTTTTTTTACGGACATAGTTAGTTCCTCTTTTGATTTTCAAAAATAAAAAACGGGGCGATTATAACAGTTTCCAAAATGTTTTGGCGAATGTAGATCAAATTATTCCACAATTTTCTGATTTTATTTTTTCCATGAAATAAATCTTCGGCATATGCGATTTATCTATTTTCCTTTCAGAAAAAATATAAATTCGTTAGAATGCGCAAACGTTTGCTTTTACAAGCGGTCAATTTTTTCACTTTTTTTGCAAAATGTGCAAATCAATCTATTTAAAGAGGAATTTCAATGAATATTTTAATTATTGGAAATGGCGGGCGTGAACATGCGCTTGCGTGGAAAGTTCGCCAATCTCCTTTGGCTGATAAGGTTTTTGTTGCACCAGGTAATGCCGGCACAGCCACAGAACAAGGCATTGAAAATGTCGCAATTGCGGCAACCGATGTGAAATCGTTAGTCGATTTTGCAAAACAAAATAATGTCGGATTAACCATTGTCGGGCCTGAAGCGCCTTTAGTCATTGGTGTCGTCGATGCCTTTCGTCATAATGGATTGAAAATTTTCGGGCCGACACAGTCTGCTGCTCAACTTGAAGGCTCAAAAGCCTTTACCAAAGATTTCCTTGCCCGTCATAATATCCCGACGGCTGAATATCAAAACTTTACCGAAGTGGAGCCTGCTTTGGCGTATTTACGTCAAAAAGGTGCGCCGATCGTAGTCAAAGCTGACGGTTTGGCGGCAGGTAAAGGCGTGATTATTGCGATGACTCTCAGTGAGGCCGAGGAAGCGGTAAAAGATATGCTGTCAGGGAATGCCTTTGGCGAAGCGGGTAGCCGTGTGGTGATTGAGGAGTTTTTAGACGGTGAAGAAGCCAGCTTTATCGTAATGGTTGACGGCAAAAATGTAGAGCCGATGGCAACCAGTCAAGACCACAAACGTGTCGGTGAAGGCGATAAAGGTTTAAATACCGGCGGAATGGGAGCTTATTCGCCGGCTCCGGTTGTGACTACCGAGATTCATCAACGAGTGATGGAACAAATTATTTACCCTACGGTGCGTGGGATGGCAAGCGAAAATAATGAATATACCGGCTTCCTTTATGCGGGGCTGATGATTATGCCGAACGGTCAGCCGAAAGTGATCGAATTTAACTGTCGTTTCGGTGATCCTGAAACCCAGCCGATTATGTTACGTTTGGAGTCTGATTTGGTAGAACTCTGTTTAAAAGCCTGTGACGGAAAATTAGACGAAATTCAATCGAAATGGTGCGAACAAGCGGCATTAGGCATTGTTTTGGCGGCTGAGGGTTATCCGGGCGATTATCGTAAAGGTGATGAAATCAGCGGAATACCGGTCGAAAACCGCCAAGATGAAAAGGTTTTCCTTGCCGGTGTCGAACAAAAAGAGGGTAAGTTAGTGACTAACGGTGGGCGTGTTCTTTGTGCGACAGCACTAGGTACAAGCGTATTTGAAGCGCAACAAAAAGCCTTAAAGCTAGCCGAACAGATTCAATGGCAAGGCCGTTTCTATCGTCGCGATATCGGTTATCGGGCAGTGGCAAGAGAACAGGCATAATGTTTTAACTGGCAAGCGGTCGAAATTGTGCAAAATTTTGCAAATTTTCTCTGATGGCGCACGTTTTTTAACGTGTGCCATATTTTCACCAAATTTCACAATAGGCATTCGTGATAAATAAGTGCCATTTAAGGGGGAGAATTTTGCAATTTTTTCATCAAATCAAACCGCTTGAATCTTGTCTTTCCCTACTTTTGTAAAGTTTTTCCCTATCTTATTGATTTTATTAAGCCGCTTTTTTCAATTCCATTGAGCTTGATTTTTATCAAATCTTTATCCTTCAAAAATTCATAAACTACTATATATCGTGTTTTTAATTAGCAAAAAATCAAGATTTAGTGTTTATGCAACAGCTTCGATTTATCACAGAACAAATCGTGTGGCAAGAAGTGCCGAACGAAACGGCGCTTGCTTTTTTAATTTCAGGTTGCCCTTTAGGTTGTAAAGGCTGTCACAGTGCGGAAAGTTGGCAAGCGGGAAAGGGGACTGTGTTAACCGAAGCGTATTTTATCCACCGCCTGTCTCAGTACCAAGGGTTGATTAGCTGTGTGCTGTTTATGGGAGGTGAATGGCATGAACAGGCGCTCTTAACGTTGTTAAAACAGGCAAAGCGGCAGGGTTTGGCGACTTGTCTTTACACCGGGCTTGAGAAAAACGAACTTTCGCCTGCGTTATTAGCGGAGCTGACCTACCTCAAAACAGGGCGCTGGATTGCCGAGCGGGGCGGTTTAAGCAGCACAACGACTAATCAACAGTTTATTGATTTACGCACAGGAAAGAATCTTAACCATCTTTTTATTCAAGGGAATTAAATATGATCCGTCTTACTCCACAACAACTTCAAGGAAAGCTTGATTTTATCCGGCAATACCAACAGGCGCACAATGCGGCTGACGGCTCTAAAATGGATGCCAATGCCAATGTGACGCAAAAAAATATTGCTACCATGGAAAATGAGCTGATGAAGGACTTTTTTGTGCAAATCAATCGAGCCAAAGTGAGTCGCAAAATTGCCGAGCTTTTTGGTGAGCCGTTGGCGAATGAGTATCTACGCCAAATTGAAGACCATGAAATTTATGTTCACGATGAAACCAGTTTAAAACCGTACTGTGTTTCGGTCACTCTCTATCCGTTTTTGCTGGATGGTTTAACCAAACTGGGGGGAGAAGCAAAAGCACCGCAACATTTAGCGTCTTTTTGCGGTTCATTTATCAATCTTGTTTTTGCGATTAGCTCACAATTTGCCGGCGCTGTGGCAACCGTTGAATTTTTGACCTATTTTGACTATTTTGCCCGTAAAGATTTCGGTGAGGATTATCTGACAACCCACTCTCAGGAGATCGCAAACCATTTACAACAAGTGGTTTATAGTATTAATCAGCCGGCTGCGGCACGGGGTTATCAGAGTGTTTTTTGGAATATTTCCGTTTATGATCGCCACTATTTTGACGCCATTTTCAGTGATTTTGTCTTCCCCGACCTAACGCCGCCAAACTGGCAAACCACCTCTGCGCTACAAGATTTTTTTATGAGTTGGTTTAACCAAGAACGAACTAAAGCAATTTTAACTTTCCCTGTGGTGACCGCTGCAATGTTGACGGAAAACGGGCGCTGTAAAGATCAAGATTTTGCCGATAAATTGGCTCAAGCCCTTGCCGAGGGGAATTCTTTCTTTATTTATCAGTCGGATAATCCCGATTCGCTTGCCTCTTGTTGTCGTTTACGTAATGAAATTGCCGATCATACTTTTTCCTACTCTCTCGGAGCCGGTGGCGTGGCAACGGGTTCCATTAATGTGATTACGCTGAATATGAACCGTTTGGAGCAAGACGGGCGGGATTTAGCGACAGAAGTCGGCAAGATTCACCAATATCAATACGCTTACCGTCAATTAATGGAAGAATATTTACAAGCGGGGATGCTGCCTGTTTATGATCCAGGGTTTATCTCATTGGAAAAACAGTTTTTGACGATTGGCATTAACGGCATGGCGGAAGCGGCAGAGTTTCGAGGGATTAAAGTGGGCAATAATCCCGAATATGTGGAATTTGTCCGCCAACGGCTTTTTGCAATTTATTCGGCAAATCAGAGCGCTTGTAAGCAATATGGTGTGAAATTTAATACCGAGTTCGTTCCCGCCGAGAACTTAGGGGTAAAAAATGCTAAATGGGATAAAGCGGATGGCTATGCAGTGCCGCGTGATTGCTATAACTCCTATTTTTATGTGGTAGAAGATGAGTCCATTAATGTGCTGGACAAATTTGTGCTGCACGGTAAAACGTTAGTGGAATATTTAGACGGCGGTTCGGCATTGCATTTAAATTTAGAAGAACGACTCAGTTTTACCCAGTATCGCCAATTGTTAGATATTGCCGCCAAAACGGGCTGTAATTACTTTTGCGTTAATGTAAAAATTACAATTTGTAATCAGTGTGAGCATATTGATAAGCGAACCCTTTTAGCCTGTAGCTGCTGTGGCTCGCAGGATATTGATTATGGCACAAGGGTGATTGGTTATTTGAAGCGTATTTCAGCTTTTAGCTCGGCTCGGCAAAAAGAGCATCATTTGCGCTACTACCATCGTCAAATGAGTGCCTAGTTTATGTTGCCCGACAAGGTGATGAGCCGTGTCGGGCATAAATATTTGACTTATAGGGTTACAATTAAATTGTCGTAAGCACGTCTGGCTTTTGCCAATGCCTTTTCAACACTTTCATCACGAGCCAGCACCACACCTAAACGGCGATGTCCGTTGACTTCCCCTTTACCGAATAAGCGCAGATTGGTATTCGGCTCACTTAACACTTTGGCTAAATTACCAAAGGTTACTTGATTGGATTTACCTTCAACCACAATCGCTTTAGATGCCGACGGGCTGATTAGCTCAATATTTGGAATCGGTAAGCCTAAAATAGCCCGTGCGTGGAGGGCAAATTCGGATAACTCTTGGGAGATCAGCGTTACCATGCCGGTATCATGCGGGCGGGGAGAGACTTCATTAAAAATAACTTCGTCACCACAAATAAAGAGTTCTACCCCGAAAATACCTCTTCCGCCTAATGCGGTGGTAATTTTTTCTGCGACTTCCTGCGCTTTGGCAAGCGCTTTTTCAGACATGGCTTGCGGCTGCCACGATTCACGATAGTCGCCATCAATTTGAATATGTCCGATCGCAGGGAGGAAAGAGGTGCCGTGAATATGGCGAACGGTGAGTAATGAAATCTCGTAATCAAATTGAATGAAGCCTTCGACAATGACTCGCCCGCCGCCCGCGCGTCCGCCTTGTTGGGCGTAATCCCACGCCGCTTGAATATCACTTTCGGCTTTAATCACGCTTTGCCCGTGCCCTGAAGAAGACATAATCGGCTTAACTACACAAGGAATGCCGATTTCCGCAATCGATTGCTTAAATTGCTCAAAATTATCTACAAAACGGTATGGAGAGGTATTTAACCCTAATTCTTCGGCGGCTAAACGGCGAATGCCTTCACGGTTCATGGTTAATTTGGCGGCTTTGGCTGTCGGGATGACTTGATAACCTTCTTGTTCTAATTCGACTAAAGTATCTGTCGCAATCGCTTCTACTTCCGGCACGATAAAATCCGGTTTTTCTTTTTCGACTAATGCACGTAAAGCTGCGCCGTCTAACATAGAAATGGTATAAGCACGATGAGCTACTTGTTGTGCCGGTGCATTTTCATAACGATCGACAGCGATAACTTCTACGCCAAGGCGCTGTAATTCAATCACGACTTCTTTGCCAAGCTCGCCTGAGCCGAGCATCATTACTTTGGTTGCTTTAGGGGTAAGAGGAGTACCTAGAGTTGTCATAGCGGGTTCCTTGTTGAGATGAAATAATACGAAGCTATAGTAATCAATCTTTCGTCGGACTTCCAGTTTTCTTCATCAAAAAGACTTGGGTTAATAGGTCAATACTATCAAAAGAATTGTGAATACCCATTTGGTAAGATAGTCGGCGGTGTTTATACTTTGAGCAGTTTCAAACAACACCTTTGAGGAGAAAATGTGATGAATAATTCAATTGGTTTAGATCTTGTCGCAGCAGAAAAATTAGCCGTAGAACTTAATAAACTGTTAGCCGGTTATCAGGTATTTTACACCAATGTCCGTGGCTATCATTGGAACATTAAAGGCGTAAGTTTCTTTGAATTACACGCAAAATTTGAAGAAATTTATGATGATCTTGTGGTGAAAATCGATGAAATTGCCGAACGTATTTTGACATTGGGTCATACTCCAGCGAATGCCTTTAGTCAATATTTAGCCACTTCGCAAATTCAAGAAGATATTGGTGTGACTTCAGCACAACAATGTCTCACCGGCACTTTAGAAGGATTCAAAACGTTGTTAAAACAGCAACGTGAAATTTTAGCTTTAGCGAATGGATTCGACGACGAAGGCACGGCATCGCAAATGAGCGATTACATCAAAGAACAAGAGAAATTGGTGTGGATGTTCTCAGCGGCGGCAACTTGCGGCGTTTGCCAACAATAAACAATCACCTTAAATAAAACAAGCGGTACGATTTGCAAATTTTTTTGTAAATCGTACCGCTTGCTATTGAAATCATATTACTGTTTTTTCGCCCAATCTAAGAAACGTTTTTGTGTTTCTTTATCAGCTTGCTGGAACCAATATTGTAACTGCTGTTCTGCAATATTCTCACCCTGAACCATGACTTTACCTTTAGTCGCTTTAGCACCTGCCACAGGCATTACCGCCATTGGTGCCGCAAGGCTTTTCAGTGCGGCGACACCGTTGCCGGCGTTATAGTTCGCCAAGTTGTCATTAATATTGACATTCGGCATAAATCCTTCGCCTTTTAAGTAATCTTGTTTATAAGCAAGTTCTGCACCTGAAGCGGTTTGAATTTTAAATGTCGGGGATTGTTTAAATTTAGATACTTCGTTCTCGGTACGTAAATGCGGTGCAATGATTTGGATATCTTCCGTGCTGCCGGAGAAAGTTAATACGATAGGGCTGGATTCAAAGAACGTGTCGTCGGAACCGGAGCGATAAATACTTGAAACTTCAACGACAACTTGGTGTGTATTGTTATCGTTAACTTGTAATACGGTATTTTTCTTAACCTTTTGCCCGTCCAAAGCAAGAAAATTAACATTTGAAGAGCCGGTGATTGTGCCTGCAAATGTTACCGTACTTGCCACCAATGTCGCTACTGCAAATGCGATTTGACCTAATTTCATAAAATGAACTCCTTAAATGGATATGGTTTATATAGGAAAAATTGGCTATATCCTATGCTAAATTTGTGTAAATAGAAAGTGTGTAATGTATAACTCAGTCGATTTTTTAACTAAATTATGATAATTTTCGCCTGTTTTATTTAAATACGGATAATTTCAATGAGTGATGACCAATACGGCGCCAATGCGTCAGATAAAAAATCCTTTTTAAAATCGTTATTTAGCGGTTTGTTTCAGCAAGAACCCAAAAACCGTGAAGCCTTAGTCGAGGTGATTCGAGATTCCGCCGAAAATGAATTAATTGATAGTGATACCAAGGAAATGATTGAAGGTGTGATGGAAATTTCGGAATTACGTGTGCGGGACATCATGATCCCCCGCCCGCAAATTGTGTTTATTGATGCCAGCCAAACCTTAGATGCTTGTTTAGATATTATTATCGAATCCGCACACTCGCGCTTTCCGGTAATTCGAGACGGCAAAGATACGATTGAAGGGATTTTGCTTGCCAAAGATTTGTTGAAATATTTACGTTCCGATTCCGAGCCTTTTACGATGGAAGAAATTCTTCGCCCTGCGGTGATTGTGCCTGAAAGTAAGCGGGTTGACAGAATGCTTAAAGAGTTCCGTTCCGAGCGTTTTCATATGGCGATTGTGGTTGATGAGTTCGGCGCCGTTTCGGGGCTTGTCACCATCGAAGATATTTTAGAGCAGATTGTCGGCGATATTGAAGATGAGTTTGACGAAGAAGAAATCGAACCGATTCGCCAACTTTCACAGCATAGCTATGCGGTGCTGGCGTTAACCAATATTGAGCGTTTTAACCAACAATTTGCCACGGCTTTTAATGACGAAGAAGTCGATACCGTAGGCGGGCTGGTGATGCAAGCGTTCGGGCATTTACCAAAACGGGGCGAGGAGATTGTGTTAGAAGGTATTACCTTTAAAGTCACTTCTGCCGATAGCCGTCGTTTGATTCAATTACGTGTCACCGTATCGGACGAACAACTTGAACAGATGGAGCAGAAAGAGAAAACAGGCGAGTTATGATTTTTGCAAAAAAAACATCAAGATTGACCGCTTGTTTAGTGGCATTGATTTCCGGGGGAATGGGTATTTTAGCCTATTCCCCGTTTGACTATTGGTTCGTCGCTTTTATTTCTGCTGCGGGGCTGATTTGGTCGGCAATTCACCCCGAACGAAAAACCGCTCTGTTAGCGACATTCTTGTGGGCGGTTGGTTATTTCGCAGTCGGTGTTAACTGGGTTCAGGTCAGTATGATTCAGTTTGGAGGCGTGCCTGAGGCGGTAAGCTACCTTGCTGTTTTGTTGTTAGCCGCTTATTTAGCGCTCTATCCGTTACTCTTTACCTATCTTGTTCAACGTTTTCAATGCCGAAATCCATGGGTATTGGCGGCGCTTTTTACCTTTACGGAATATTTGCGTGGCGTGGTGTTTACCGGTTTCCCATGGCTTCAATTCGGCTATAGCCAAATCGACAGTCCGTTTTACGGGCTGGCGCCACTATTGGGCGTGGAAGGTTTAACCTTTTTTGTGATGGTGACAAGCGGTTACTTTGTGCAAATTTTTTGCAATTTTGCAAAAAAATCTCGTTTCCCGACCGCCTGTCTCCTCTCTGTGAGTGCGCTTTTATTGGCTTCTTTCGGTTCTCAGTGGATTAAATTTGTAGAGATTGATGAATCGTCTAACAAAACCATCAGTTTGGTACAAGGCAATATTGAGCAAAAGATGAAATGGGATCCCGCTCATTTTGATTATACGTTGAGAACCTATGAAACGCTGATTCAGCCGTTATTAGGTAAAAGCGATGTGATTATTCTGCCGGAATCCGCCATTCCCGCTTTAGAATTTCAGCTTGAACCGTTGTTACAACAGCTTAATCGCATTGCTCAGGAAAGCGGCAGCCAAATCATTATCGGCACATTGCACCAATCCGTCGACGGCATATTTAATAGTGCCGTTGTGTTGGGTGATAGCAGCCGTCCTTATGATTTGAACCAATCCCCCCGCTATAATAAACATCATCTCGTACCGTTTGGCGAATATGTTCCTTTTGGTCATTTGTTGGATTGGATGCGGGACGTTTTCGTATTACCTATCAATTTATCGCAAGGTGCCTTTATTCAGCCACCGCTACAAGCCGGCGGGCAACAATTTAATATGGCGATTTGCTATGAAATTATTTTTGGGCATCAAGTTCAACAAAACCAACTCGCACACAACGCCGATTATTTATTAACGATTTCTAATGATGCGTGGTTCGGCGCAAGCGTAGGCCCTTGGCAGCATTTCCAAATGGCGCGTATGCGGGCTTTGGAGCTGGGCAAGCCGCTGATTCGTGCGACCAATACAGGAGTGACGGCTTTTGTTGCACCTGACGGAAAAGTGGTTGCCCAAGCCCCTCAGTTTGAAGAGACGGTATTAACTTATCGACAGCCGAAAGTTTCGGGTGAGACGTTGTTTGGGCAAGTAGGACGTAATTTACTTTATGGTATTTGTCTTTTGATTTTATTTGTCGGCATGCTAAGAAAACGTAAAATTACCGATAAAAATGTATAAATTTTATTCAATCAGAGTGATGTAATGAACTTTTTAAAAATTGCGCACACTAACAAGCGTGCATTGGAGAAAAATAAGAATAGCAGCGTAGAAGTTAGGAGAACGCCAAACGATGAGTGAGCAAATAACCGATCAGGAATTGGTTGAGCGTGCACAAAAAGGTGATAAAAAAGCGTTTAATTTACTCGTCGTGCGTTATCAAAATAGAGTAGCAGGTTTGCTAACACGTTATGTCGCAAGAGACGATATTCCCGATATTGTGCAAGAATCTTTTATTAAAGCCTACCGTTCTTTAGCCTCGTTTCGTGGCGAGAGTGCTTTTTATACATGGCTTTATCGTATTGCGGTCAATACCGCTAAAAACCATCTCACTTCTTTAGGGCGCCGCCCGCCGAAAGAAGATGTGTTGGCTGAAGATGCTGAAAGTTATGATAGCGGCAGCCAGCTCAGAGAGGCGGATACGCCGGAGAATTTGGTTTTATCCGAAGAATTAAAACGTGTCGTGTTTGACACTATTGATAGCTTACCTGACGAGCTGAAAACCGCAATTACCTTGCGTGAGTTAGAAGGGTTAAGTTATGAAGAAATTGCAGAAGTGATGCAATGCCCTGTGGGGACGGTTCGTTCGAGAATTTTTAGGGCTAGAGAGGCAATTGATGCCAAAGTACACCCTTTAATGCAACAGATATAAAAAAATCATTGGAGTTATCTATGCAACAAAGAGAAACACTTTCCGCCTATATGGACGGACATGAAGTAAACGGCGAATTTACCGATACTTTATGCAAAAGTGCTGAGTTACAACAAAAATGGGCAAATTATCACGCTATCCGTAGTGTGATGCGTGGTGAAGAAATCCAATTAGGCAGTGATTTTTCGTCCAAAATGGCAGCGCTGTTGGAAGATGAACAAATTGCCCCTGCACCGAAAGGCTTGCTACTGAAATTAAAACGCTGGAGTACGCCGCTTATGCAAGCGGGTATTGCGGCATCGGTGTGTATGGTTGCGGTATTCGGTGTGAATTTAATGAATGCGAATAACGAAATCGCCCAAGTTGAACAGCCTGTGTTACAAACTCTACCATTTAGTAATTCCGTTCAGCCTGTCAGCTATAATGCCCCTGCAAAAGATTTACCGACGGCGGAGCAATTAGAGTATCAACAACAAAGAATTAATGCGCTCTTGCAAAACCACGAGCTGCAACGCCGAGTGAATCTTGGTGCGACAGAAGCGGAAAAAGCTAAGGCGCAAACTTCATCCGTGCAAGAAGCACAAAATCCAACACAAAAATAATGATCTCAATCGTCATCAGCCGTTTAAGCGTAAGCTTAAGCGGCTTTTTTTATTAGTCGATCAGGTCATGTTGATACTGAAAACCGAGTTCTCGGCAAATTTTACTGCCATCAATAATGCGCTGAATTCCTCTGTTTTCTTTGGCAAAATGAGGCGGCGGCAAACCGAGTCGTTTCGCTGCCTGCGTATAATAGCTCTCACGAGTCGGATGGCTTGGCGCACATAAATTAAAAATGCGCTGACCTTGCGGGCGATTAAGCAGCAGCTCAATCGCACCAATCACATCATTTAAATGCACCAAATTGACCGGTTGACTACCTGCCGTTAAATCGGTTTTACCGGCTAAATATTTCACCGGATGACGCGCTTGCCCGAATAATCCGGCTAAACGTAAAATATCGCACGTAATATCAAGGCTAAGCAACCAAGTTTCCAATTCAATCAAGGCTTGTGATGAAACATCGCTTCCTACCGTCAAACTTTGTTCATCAAACACACCTTCTTGCTGAGGAAAAACAGAGCTTGAGCTGACAAACAGAATATATCGCACTTTTTGCAAAATTCCGTGAGAAATTAACCGCTTGATCCCCACAACATAGTGAGCCACATTCGTTGCATTCGGTGGAATATTAATCACTAATGCCTCAGCTTGTACAATCTCTGATGGGAATTTACCTTGTGTAAGGGTAAAGGGATAACAATCAATACCCAGTTTTTTCATGGCTTGAACATTATCCTCCGTTTGTTTTGTGCCTTTGACAGCCCAACCCTGTTGCTTTAAATATTGAGCTAACGGTAAACCAAGCCAGCCTAAGCCCACGATAGATATACTTTTCATTATTTTCTCCAATAAGAATTTGTCGATAACCTTTGATTTATTTCAATTTGAATGTGGAAAATCAATGAGTTCTGATTTAAATTCTTCTAGACTATATTTTTTAACATAAGGATAAGCCATTATGCAGTTACCGGATGCGATAAAACAACGCAAAACGATTAAATTTTTTGACGCAGACACTCGGATTTCTCAAGATATTTTACAGGAAATGCTGACCCTTACCACGCTTGCCCCCTCAAAAGCGAATTCTCAACCGTGGCGGTTTGTGATTGTGGATGATAAAGCACAGCAACAAAAATTAAGTCAATTAGTGGCTTTTAATGGTCCGCCTTGTGAGAGCGCTTCTGCGCTGATACTGATTTTGGCGGATTTACACTATAACCGGTTATTAGAAGAGATTGTTGAAACTTCCATCAACCAAGGTTGTTTACACCAAGGCTTTCGAACGCAGAATTTAGCCTTTTTAGAAAACCTCTATCACAATTCAACAGAACAAGAAATTCGTGATCAGGTATTGGTGGATACCGGTTTAGCTGCTATGCAGTTGATGTTAATTGCTAAAGAGAAAGGCTTTGACACACACGCAATCGGTATATTTGACAAAGAGGCGGTACTTGATTTGCTTTCTGTTGATAAGCAGCGTTATGTTCCTGCGATGATTTTAGCGATCGGCAAAGCCAAAGCACCCGCACTTCCAAGTGCGAGACTACCGTTAGATCTTGTCACAGCTTGGAATCACGGGGTATTTCGCAAGTAATCGGAGCCTAATATGAACATTGTGATCGCCCCTGATTCTTTTAAGGAAAGTTTGACTGCTCTTGAAGTTGCCGTAGCGATTAGGACGGGGTTTGAACGTATTTTTCCAAATGCCGAGTACCAGCTGGTGCCGATGGCGGATGGTGGTGAAGGGACGGTTCAATCCTTAGCGGATGCCACTCAAGGCTGTTTGCAAAAAATAGCGGTTATCGCACCGCTTGCAAATACCGTTGAAGCTTTTTGGGGATTATCAGGCGATAAACAAACGGCATTTATTGAGATGGCGGCGGCTTCAGGCTTACATCTTGTAGCGCCTGAGCAACGTAATCCTTTAGTAACAACCAGTTATGGTACCGGTGAGCTGATAAAAGCGGCGTTGGATCGGGGCGTGAAGAAAATTATTTTAGGTATTGGCGGCAGTGCAACCAATGATGGCGGTGTTGGAATGTTGCAAGCGTTGGGTATTCGTTTTTTGAATGCTCAGCAACAAGAGATCGGCTTTGGCGGAGAGCAGCTGGCTTTTATTTCTCAAATTGATTTAAGCGCACTTGATCCCCGTTTGGCACAGGTTGAAATTGAAGTGGCATGTGATGTCAATAATCCGTTATGTGGCGAATACGGCGCTTCGGCTATTTTCGGCCCGCAAAAAGGTGCTACCGCGGCGATGGTAGAACAACTGGATAAAGCGTTGGCTCATTTTGCTCAAGTAGTGAAAAGTCAATTGGGTAAAGAGATCGCTCTTCATGCCGGCGCCGGGGCTGCGGGCGGAATGGGGGCGGGTTTATTACTTTTGCCGAATGTCAGATTAAAATCCGGCGTACAGATTGTGATTGAAGCAACACATCTTCAAGATAAAATTTCGCAAACGGATTTAGTAATTACCGGGGAGGGCAGAATGGATGCTCAATCTATTGCGGGTAAGACGCCGATTGGTGTCGCACGGCTGGCAAAAGAGTTGAATAAGCCTGTGATTGCGATTGTCGGTAGCTTGCGAGAAGATTATTCGGTGGTTTATCAGCACGGAATTCACGCTGTTTTTCCGATTATTCGGCAGTTGAGCAGCTTAGATGAGCTACTTAAACAGGGGAAAGAGAATTTGATTTCAACGGCGGAAAATGTGGCAAGAGTGATCAAACTCTCGTTATGATCAACATCGGGGCAATAGCCCCGATCAGATTGTTGACAAAGCATTTATAAGAGTGATCATTAACCATCCGATAGCGCACGTTTTTAACGTGTGCTGAAACACATCATCAAATGTGACACAAAAGGCACTCGTTACAAACGAGCGCCATCACTGTTCAATTGATTTATGGATGGTTTGTCATCGGTCTCATCGGGGCAATAGCCCCGATTTTTTAGTAATAGCCTAAGCCGATTCCTAACCCTGAGTGGTGATAGCCGCCATAATGGTAGCCAATACTCGGGCGAATACGCGGATGCGGATAGTGGTGGTAAACTTTGACCTTTGTGCGTTTATCACTTTGGTTGAGTTCTTCATTTTGTGATTGTGTGGCGCTGACGGTATTTCCTGTCGCAACCCGTTGACGGTACTCTTCAACGGTTTTCATATCCATAGGAACAGAACTTTGCTGCACAGGAGCCGAACAGGCGGCTAAAGTCAATGTTAGCGTAACGAGAATAAGTGATTTCATGACATCCTCAAATTAAGCCAAATTTTGTTTTGCCGCCACAATCGCTTCAGCCACACGTTCTAAGTTCACACCACCTTTGGCACAACGTTTTGCCAAACAAGAGTCTAGCGATAAAATCGGATAAACATCATCGCCAATCACGGTATGGAATTGTTTGAATTCGTCTAAATTCAGCTCTTCTAACGCTTTTTTCTGACTGATTGCATAAACCACTGCTTCACCGACAATGTGGTGTGCCTCACGGAACGGAATACCTTTCGCAACCAAGTAATCTGCAAGTTCTGTTGCATTTGCATAACCTTGTTGTGCTGCTTCTTTGGTACGCTCAGTATCGACTTTAATATCTTCTAACACCAATGCTGAAATATTGACACACGCCTGCCACGTTTCAATTGCATCGAAAATACCCTCTTTGTCTTCCTGCATATCTTTATTATAAGCCAACGGCAAGCCTTTTAAGGTCGCTAATAAACCGCTTAACGCACCAAACACACGCCCTGTTTTACCACGCACCAGCTCACAAGCATCAGGGTTTTTCTTTTGTGGCATTAATGATGAACCTGAAGTCACACGATCCGAGAGTTCCACAAAGTGAGATTCGCCACTGTTAAAAATGATAAGATCTTCGGCAAAACGAGAAAGGTGCATCATACTGATAGAAGCCGCCGCTAAAAGTTCTAAAACGTGATCACGGTCAGATACACTGTCTAAACTGTTACGAGTCGCAGTTTCAAATCCAAGGTCTTGTGCGAGTAAATCACGGTCGATTGCATAGGCTGTACCAGCTAACGCCCCTGAACCCAATGGACAAGTATTCATGCGTTTATACGCATCGGTTAAACGGCTGTAATCACGTTCTAACATTTCATAATATGCCATACACCAATGGGCAAAGGTGATCGGCTGAGCACGTTGTAAATGGGTATAACCTGGCATTACAGAAAGTTGGTTCGCTTCTGCTGTTTCCACCAATTTTTCTTGTAACGCACGGATAGACTCTTGTAGTGAAAGCACTTGAGCTTTACACCATAATTTCATATCTACAGCAACTTGGTCGTTACGGCTACGCCCTGTGTGCAGTTTTTTACCCAAATCGCCGACTTTTTTAATCAGTTGTAACTCTACCCAGCTATGAATATCTTCGGCATCTTCCTGTAATACAATTGCCAAATTAGGCGCAACTTCTGCACGCAGTTGTTTTAATGCGGCGATGAGATCCGCCAGTTCCGTTTGGTTAATAATACCGACGGAATGAATTGCCTTCGCCCAACCGATTGAGCCATCAATGTCTTGTAAAGCTAAGCGGTAATCGAAACGTAATGAGTCGTTGAAATATTTGAATTGCTGATCTGCTTGTTGTGTAAAACGTCCACCCCAAAGTGCCATAATTTTATCCTTTGTCTTTTGCAAATAAAAAAGCGGATCGCACCGCTTGTAATGGCTGTATTATTGCATAATTATGCAGTTAATCTCAATAATTATTTATTCAGCTAAAACGAGAATGCCCACAGCTTGTGGGCATTTGGGCTACTCTTCAAAAGGCGCATTGAATCTTTCTATTCTGGCACCGAGTTTTTGTAGCTTTTCTTCGATATTTTCATAGCCGCGGTCAATATGATAGATACGATCGACAATGGTCTCACCATTAGCGATACAACCTGCCAACACAAGGCTGATAGAGGCTCGCAAGTCGGTTGCCATTACCTCGGCACCCGATAAATTCGCCACCCCATAACAGATGGCGGTATTGCCTTCAATTTCTGCCTTAGCTCCCATGCGAATGAGTTCCGGGATATGCATAAAACGATTTTCAAAAATGGTTTCGGTGATTTTACTGGTGCCTTGTGCGACTGCATTGAGCAACGTAAATTGCGCTTGCATATCCGTCGGGAATCCCGGGTGCGGCATGGTGCGAATATTCACCGATTTCGGGCGATAGCCAAGCGAATCAAGAGTGATGGTATCTTCGGTCACATCCACTTGCATGCCTGCTTCACGGAGTTTTTCAATAACGGCATCAAGAGTATCGGCTTTGGTACCACGGCAGGTGATACGTCCGCCGGAAATGGCGGCGGCAACTAAGAATGTCCCTGTTTCGATACGATCCGGCACAATACGGTGTTTACAACCACCTAAATGTTCAACGCCTTCAACGGTAATCATATCTGAGCCGGCACCTGAAATTTTGGCGCCCATGCTATTAAGGAAAAGAGCGGTATCGACAACTTCCGGCTCACGTGCGGCATTTTCGATGATGGTTTTACCTTTGGCTAAGGTTGCCGCCATCATGATAGATAAGGTTGCGCCTACGCTGACTTTATCCATCAGAATACGCGCACCACTTAAACGACCTTTTACTTCCGCTTTCACATAGCCTTCTTCAAGGGTGATGTTCGCCCCCATTTTCTCTAAGCCGGCAATATGCATATCTACGGGGCGTGCGCCAATGGTACAGCCGCCGGGTAAAGAAACTTGACCTTGATGGAAACGTGCGACCAGCGGCGCTAATGCCCAAATAGAGGCGCGCATGGTTTTAACCAGTTCATAAGGCGCAACGTAGTGATTAATATGGCGGGCATCAATATGGACATCGCCTTGTGCATCCCGCTCGACAGTCACACCCAATTGACGCAAAATTTTGAAGGTGGTATCCACATCTTTTAGGTTTGGGACATTGGTGAGAACAACGGGCTCTTCGGCTAAAATCGAAGCAAATAGAATCGGCAATGCGGCATTTTTTGCCCCAGAAATGTCAACGGTACCACTTAATTTAAAAGGGCCGTGAACTCTAAATTTTTCCATCTTGGTTCCTTAAATCTGTTATTTACCACTGACAAGCGGTCTTATTTGGTCAAAATTTTGCAAAGCAGGGGAAATTAACTTGGCATATTCAGCAAGCGTTCTCTTTTCCACTGTTCTTTCGTAAATGTTTTGATCGTCAATGCGTGAATTGCATTGGTGGCGAAAAATTCGGTGAGCGGCGCATAAATCATCTGCTGTTGTTTTACTTTAGATAAGGTGGCAAAGACATCGCTGACCGCAATTACACCGTAATGGGAATTTTCACCTTGTACATAAACTTCATCTAAGTTTAAGGCGTTTTTTAAAATCTCTTCAATTTGTTTCGGTTCCATATTATTTTTTGCACTCACAATATAAAAAAGGACTGAACCATTCACTTAAATCAAACAGCTCGACCAAACTTTTGATCGCATCAGGCGTATTGATTAAACAGCTTCGGTTCTGTTTTTGGTAATGGTTTAAAAGTTCAGCTAATAGCGTAAAGCCGGCAGAATCAAGGCGTTGCAGATTTTTGAGATCCCAATAAAGATGTTGATTCGCTTTAGGCGACAAAAAAGAAGCACGTTGCTGCCAAAGCGGTAGCAACGTGTCACGAGTTAAATCGCCGAATAACTGAATGATGACGCTTTCGTTATTTTGCTGAATGCGCCATTGTAATGGATTTTTCGTTTGCATAAAGAATTATTTGCTTAAGGTAATCGGCTGTTTGGCTGATGTTGCAACCTGTGCGGTTAAGGCGTCAATGCCTTGTTGACGTAAAATGCCGCTCCACTCGTTTTGTTTGGTTGCCACCATGCTGACACCTTCCGCCGCCATGTCATAGGCTTGCCATTCACCGGTTTTGCTGTTTTTACGCCATTTAAAATCCAATTTAATCGGTTGTGCATTACCTGACTGTAATACGTTCACACGAATACTGATGATGGATTTATCGCCCAGCGGTTTTTCGCTTTCAATCTGTACTTGTTGATCGCTATATTGAGTTAATACCTGCGCATAGGATTGTTCGATAAATTGCCCGAAAGCAGTAAAAAATGCTTCACGTTGGGCTTCCGTCGCAGAAGAGAGGTTTTTACCTAAAACTAATTGGCCGGCATATTTCACATGAATATGCGGCATGAGATCATTGCGTACAATGGTTCGTAAATAGTTAGGATCTTTTTTAATCTTATTTTGGTTCGCTTTGATATCGCCAAAAAGTTTATCGGCGGTTTGCTGCATGAGTACATAAGGGCTGGTTGAGGCCGCTACATTGGTTGAAATCAGTGCTGATACAGCCACTACAGTGGTAATAAAAAGATTTTTAAGGGTTTTTAACATATTTAAACTCCAAATGGGGTGGAAGATTCCACTCATGATGAACACTATTTATTTCCTATTCCGCTTTTGGCTCGGCGGGTTGTTCTTGTTTGTCGGATTGCTTATCGCCATATAAGAACTGACCGATTAAATCTTCAAGCACCATTGCAGAATTCGTATCTGCAAAAGTATCGCCGGCTTTCATCATTTCCGTTTCACCCTCTAAAGTGAAGCCGATATTTAGGGCGATATATTGTTCGCCGAGTAATCCGGCAGTTTTAATCGAAAGCGAGCTGGTATCGGGAATTTGGTTATACTCTTCATTAATCGCCAATGTGACTTTAGGCGTATAGCTTTTAGCGTCAAGCTGAATGTCAGAAACTCGGCCGATAACGACACCACCGACTTTAATCGGCGCACGGACTTTTAGTCCGCCGATATTGTCAAAAGTTGCATAAAGGGGATAGGTTTTTTCAGAGCTAAAGCCTTGTACATTGGCAACACGTAAGCCTAAAAAGACCAAGGCTCCGAGTCCGAGTAATACAAATAGCCCAACCCAAAATTCATATTTGATTGATTGACGCATATTAATTTCCTTTTATGTATCAAAATAATGTGAACAAGCGCTGCGTTTTTTCAAAAAATTTGCAAAAAAATCACCAATACAGACCGCTTGTATTCAAATTTATCCGCCAAACATAATGGCAGTTAAGATAAAATCCAGCCCAAGTACTACAAGCGATGCGTGTACCACAGTGCGGGTGGTCGCTTGGCTAATGCCTTCGGAAGTCGGTGTTGCATCATAGCCGTTAAACAGCGCAATCCACACAACCGCAAAGGCAAACACGATACTTTTAATAAAACCGTTCAGCAGATCGGTCATGGTGACACTGCTTTGCATTACAGACCAAAAACTGCCTGAGTCCACGCCTTTCCAGTCCACACCGACCAGCGATCCGCCCCAAATACCGATAGCCGTAAAAATCACCGCCAAAATAGGCATAGCGATAATACCGGCCCAAAAACGAGGGGCGATAATGCGTCTGAGCGGATCAACTGCCATCATTTCTAAGCTGGAAAGCTGTTCGGTCGCTTTCATCAAACCAATTTCGGCAGTTAAAGCAGAACCCGCTCTTCCGGCAAAAAGCAATGCGGTTACGACCGGCCCGAGTTCACGCAATAAAGAGAGCGAAACAAGCTGACCTAAACTGGTTTCGGCAGAAAAATCGACCAACACGACATAACCTTGTAGCCCTAGCACCATACCGATAAATAACCCGGATAACATAATAATCAGCAATGATTGGACACCAAGAACATAAAGTTGTTTGATCAGTAATGGTGTATGTTTACGAAATTCAGGCTTACCGACCAATGCGCCCCATAGGGTAAAACTTGCGCGCCCGAAAGCTCGAATAAAACTGATGACGGTTACGCCGATGGAGGTAATAAAATTAATCATTAAACAGTTCCTCCGCATAATCTTTTGCCGGATAGTGGAAACGAACCGGCCCATCGGCGTTACCCGATAAAAATTGTACCACCATCGGGTTTTGGCTTGACAGTAATTCGGCAGGCGTACCTTCGGCGATAATTCGTTTATCTGCGACGATATAAGCGTAATCCGCAATACTGAGAACCTCATTCACATCATGTGAAACGATAATAGAGGTTAAATTGAGCGCTTGATTGAGTTTTTTGATCAGATCAACAATCACCCCCATGCTGATCGGATCTTGCCCCGTAAAAGGTTCGTCGTACATAATCAAATCGGGGTCAAGAGCGATGGCACGAGCCAGTGCCGCACGGCGAGCCATACCGCCGGAAAGCTCCGATGGCATTAAATCTGCCGCTCCCCGCAGTCCGACCGCTTCTAATTTCATCAACACCAATTTACGAATTAATTCTTCAGGCAAGCGTGTATGTTCACGAATAGGAAAAGCGACGTTATCAAATGTCGATAGATCGGTAAATAGAGCGCCGGATTGAAACAGCATTCCCATTCGTTGGCGAAGTTCATAAAGCGTTTTATTGGAAGCTTGGCAGATATCTTGTCCGTCGAACAAGATTTCTCCGGATTCGGGTAAAATTTGCCCGCCTATCAAACGCAATAGGGTGGTTTTTCCTATACCGGAAGGCCCCATAATTGCGGTAATCTGCCCTTTTTTGACTTGGAGATTGAGGTTGTGATAAATCACTCGTTCGCCACGTTTAAAGGTTAGATTTTTTACTTCAACTAAGTTTTCCGTCTCACGCATTGCGTTTTTCCTTTAACAAAAATGGTTTCGGATAATCTCTGATGGTAGGGGGAATGTCAATTTTCTTTAATTTTTTTGACAAAAATCATGCGAAAAAATGTGTTTAGTGCTTCAAATGGTTGATAAAGAGCCCTCGATGGCGCTTATTTTAACGTATACTCGTACATCTCGTCAGATGTCAAAATAGGCACTCGTTACAAACGAATGCCATCTTGCAAACCTGTAGTGACCACGATGGCGCACGTTTTCAACCCCAACTGTTCTACACATTGTAACATATTGATTTAATTAGATTAAATTGGGGTT
>JBGXMX010000180.1:0-2517 GCA_041809245.1 Glaesserella sp. | reverse complement strand
CTTCTGCGGAAGTTGTTGCAGGCACAACGGTGATACGACAGCCACGTTCAGCAAGCATTCTTAAAATATTACGTTTTACACCAAAATCGTAGGCGACAACGTGAAATTCAGGGTTGGTTTGTGGCACATAACCTTTGCCGAGTTGCCATTCGCCTTCCGTCCATTGATACAGCTCTTTACAGGTCACTTCTTTGGCTAAATCTTGCCCAGCCATTGAACCGAAACTGTTGGCAAGTTCAAGGGCTTTAGCCACATCATCACCGACATAAATACAGCCTGCTTGTGCGCCTTTATCACGCAAAATACGGGTTAAACGGCGTGTGTCAATGTCGGCGATTGCGACGATTTTATGTTTAACGAGATAATCAGAAAGCGAAGAGTTCGCACGGAAATTGCTATGAATAAGGGGAAGATCACGAATAATTAAACCTGCGGCATACACTTTATCGGCTTCTTCGTCTTCGCTATTTGTCCCTGTATTACCGATATGTGGATAAGTTAATGTGACAATTTGATCAGTGTATGAAGGATCGGTGAGAATTTCTTGGTAGCCCGTCATTGCGGTGTTAAAGACCACTTCACCAATGGTATGTCCTTGATAACCAATAGATTTTCCGTGAAACACAGAACCGTCGGCAAGAACTAAAATGGCAGGTTCAAACATATTGTATTTACTCCTAATTTGAATTTGGTAACACGCCTTCTTAGGAAGTAGGCGGCTGAGTGTATCAAAGCAAACGTTTGCCTTCAAGTTAAACTTTTAAAAGTGTTCAATACAAACGGCTTTAAGTGATTATTTATGCTTTTATTTTGCATTTTTATGCAAAATAATGCAAGTGTTAAAAAATCTATTTTTCAATAAGCTACAAGCGGTTAGAATAAGAAAAATTTTTGCAAAAGAGAGAAAAAAATGAATAAATTTGAATTTGCGAAACAATTAATCGCTATTGTAAAACGAGATGTCGCCCCGGCATTAGGCTGTACCGAGCCGATTTCGTTGGCGTTAGCGTCTGCGATTGCGAAATCACATTTGGGCGGAGAGCCGGTTCAAATTCAGGCTAAAGTCTCCCCGAATTTAATGAAAAACGGTATGGGTGTTACCGTACCTGGAACGGGTATGGTGGGCTTGCCGATTGCGGCTGCTGTAGGGGCAATTGCAGGTGATGCGATGGCTGGTTTAGAAGTGTTGAAGCATATTCAAGCCGACGATGTCGCTAAAGCGAAAGCGATGTTAGATGCAAACCAAGTGAGTGTAGATATTGCGAATGTGGATTTCCCACTTTACTCGGAAGCCTTATTGTTAGGCGAAACGGGTTGGGCCAAAGTCTGTATTCAAGACACTCATACCAATGTGGTGTTGATTGAAAAAAATGGTGAAGTGCTGTTCCAGCAACACACGCAAGCAGTTGACATAGCAGACGATTATCACTTTTTCAATCAGCTTTCTGCCGAACAAATTTATCAATTTGCAATGAACGTTCCTCTTGAACAGATTGCCTTTATTGCAGAAGCGGCTAAATTAAATTCTGCGTTATCTAAAGAAGGTTTGGAAAAAGAGTATGGCTTACATATCGGGCGAACCTTGAAAAAACAGATTGAACTTGGCTTGATGTCTGATGACTTATTATCACGCATTGTGATTGAAACCACGGCAGCGTCAGATGCGCGAATGGGCGGTGCGTTGTTGCCTGCGATGAGCAATTCTGGATCGGGCAACCAAGGCATTGCGGCAACCATGCCATCAGTGATTGTGGCGCGCTTTGTGAATGCCGATGATGAGCAACTGATCCGTGCGTTATTTCTTTCTCACACCATTGCGATCTATATTCACAGTAAGTTACCAAAACTATCCGCTCTTTGTGCCGTGACTACGGCGGCAATGGGGAGTGCTGCTGGTATGGCGTATCTGCTGAAAGGCAATTTTAATGCTATTAGTATGGCGATTTGCAGTATGATCGGCGACGTCAGTGGCGTATTGTGTGACGGGGCGGCAAATAGCTGTGCAATGAAAGTTTCCACAGGGGTATCTTCTGCCTATAAAGCAGTATTAATGGCATTAGATAATAGCCGAGTGACTGGCAATGAAGGTATCGTGGAACATAGTGTGGATAAATCGATCAATAACTTATGTGCGATTGCAACAAAAAGTATGGTCTATATGGATAGACAAATTATTGAGATTATGAGTACAAAAGAGCAGGATTGTTAGTCCGTTTTGCAAAAATTTTCTAAAATCCGACCGCTTGTGAATAAAAGGCGGTTGGATAGTTTGCCAACCTATATTAGAATACAGCCTTTTCTATTTGTGGGATATTCCCTTCACTTTAACCTAGAGAACTAAAAATGAACTCAAACCGTAGTTTACTGATTATGGGTTTACTTCTTGTGTCGTTCTTAATTTTTACGCAATGGCAACAGGATTACGACCCTGCAATTCAAGCGCAAAAACAAGCTCAGTCTCAAGCTCAAACCCAAGCGCAAGTTACCACGCCATCCGGTGATGTTCCGACTTCATCT
>JBGXMX010000179.1:0-4768 GCA_041809245.1 Glaesserella sp. | reverse complement strand
TTCCGGTTTCTCTTCAGAAGGCGGTGTCATTGGATTGTTATCGTTACTTCCTGAATCGTTCCAACCTGCTGGTTCACCTACAGGTTTACGCTCCATCAGATTTTTAATTTGCGGAACATCGATCGTTTCATACTTCATCAACGCATCTTTCATCGCGTGTAAGATATCCATATTGTCTGTTAAGACTTGTCTTGCACGCTCATAGTTACGGTCGATAATCTTACGCACTTCTTCATCAATCAGCTTCGCCGTCGCTTCTGATACAACACGTGGCGCACCAAAACCTTCTTCCTCTTTATAGAGAATCGGTCCGAGATTTTCGGAAAAGCCCCATTCTGTCACCATACGGCGAGCAATGTTTGATGCCACTTGAATATCGCTTGAAGCACCTGTTGAAATATTTTCTTTACCGTAAATCAACTCTTCCGCTAAACGACCACCATAGGTACTCGCTAATTTGCCTTCCAATTGTTTTTGGCTAATGCTGACTTTATCCCCTTCTGGTAAGAAGAATGTCACACCTAAAGCACGTCCACGTGGAATAATTGTCACTTTATGCACTGGATCGTGTTCCGGCATTAAATAGCCCACAATCGCATGACCTGCTTCATGATATGCTGTTGAAATTTTTTGCTCTTCGGTCATAATCATTGAACGACGCTCTGGTCCCATGTTGATTTTGTCTTTTGCTTTTTCAAAATCATTCATGGTGACAACACGTTGATTTGCACGTGCTGAGAAAAGTGCGGCTTCATTGACTAAGTTTGCCAATTCTGCACCCGAATACCCCGGTGTGCCACGTGCAATAATCATTGGATCAACATCTGGTGCAAGCGGTACTTTTTTCATATGAACTTTCAAAATCTGCTCACGACCTTTCACATCAGGTAAACCAACCATAACTTGACGGTCAAAACGACCCGGACGAGTTAAAGCGTTGTCTAATACATCCGCACGGTTAGTTGCCGCAATGATAATGATCCCTTCACTGCCTTCAAAACCATCCATTTCCACAAGCATTTGGTTTAAGGTTTGCTCACGTTCATCATGACCACCGCTAAAACCAGCGCCACCACGTTTACGGCCAACCGCATCAATCTCATCAATAAAAATAATACAAGGTGCATTTTTCTTCGCTTGATCGAAGAGATCACGCACACGAGAAGCACCTACGCCTACGAACATTTCAACGAAATCAGAACCTGCCATAGTAAAGAACGGCACGTTCGCTTCACCAGCAATCGCTTTAGCTAACAAGGTTTTACCTGTTCCCGGTGGACCGACCATCAAAATACCTTTTGGAATACGTCCGCCTAATTTTTGGAATTTACTCGGGTCACGCAAGAAATCGACCACTTCCGCCACTTCTTCTTTTGCTTCATCACAACCTGCAACATCGCTGAAACGTGTTTTGATTTGATCCGGTGCGATCATCTTCGCTTTGCTCTTACCAAAGCCCATCGCCCCACGACCACCGCCACCTTGCATTTGGCGCATATAGAATACCCAGAACCCGATAAGGATAATCATCGGGAACCAAGAAATTAAAATTTGGGATAATAAGCCCCGACGCTCAGCCGGTTCACCAATGACTGTTACATTTTTATTTAACAAATCATTTAATAAATCACGGTCATACATCGGCATTACCGTTTGATATTCCCCACCCGTCACTTTTTTAACGGTAATGGTTTCATCATTACTTTTGAAATTCACTTCTTTTAATTGATTTTGTTTTAAATCATTAATAAAAGTCGAATAGTCAACGGTATTGGTGTTACCAAAATTGGTATTAAAGCCTTGGAATGCCGTCATCAACGTAATGCCGATCACAACCCAAAGCAAAATATTTTTAAACATATCGTTCAAGGCGATTACCTCTTTTTATTAAAAAACCTGTCAAGATTACTATAATTTCACGGGATACGCTACATTATCCTTTGTAGCCTGTCGCCACAATATAAACTTCACGAGAACGATCTCGAGAAGCTTCTGGTTTACGTACTTTTACTACATTGAAAAGCGAACGAATTTCACGCAAATATTCATCAAATCCTTCCCCTTGGAATACTTTGACGACAAAACTGCCTTTTGGTGCTAACACTTGACGGCACATATCTAACGCTAATTCAACTAAATACATCGCACGCGGAATATCCACAGAAGGCATACCACTGAAATTCGGCGCCATATCAGACATTACTACATCTACTTTGCCTTCGCCAACTCGTTCCAATAACGCATTTAATACGCTTTCTTCACGGAAATCCCCTTGCAAGAAATCCACCCCGACAATCGGGTTCATATCTAAAATATCGCACGCAATGACACGTCCTGAGCTACCTATCTGTGTGACTACATATTGAGACCATCCGCCCGGTGCTGCGCCTAAATCGACCACCGTCATCCCATGTTTAAACAAGCGGTCAGATTGTTGAATTTCATCTAATTTAAAATAGGCACGGGAACGAAGCTTCTGCTTGTGTGCCTTTTGAACGAATTGATCTTTAAAATGTTCTGCAAGCCAACGAGATGAACTTGCACTGCGTTTTCTACCCATTATCTACTCTAATTACCTAAAAATTGCCGTCTATAATAAGGGTGAAATAGCTGATTTCAAGGGAAAAGTTAAAATTTTGTAGAGAGATTTTCATATTTTGCAAAAAACAGCTCGGATCTGACCGCTTGTATTTGCTCGATACCGTAATTTTTCGTTATAATCGCCAAAATCTTTGCCATTTTGGCATCTTTTTATTTAAACAGAGGACAGATTTATGGGCTTTTTAGCTGGAAAACGTATTTTAGTAACAGGTTTAGCAAGCAACCGTTCGATTGCTTACGGTATTGCAAAAGCAATGAAAGCACAAGGTGCAGAATTAGCGTTTACTTATTTAAACGACAAACTTCAACCACGCGTTGAAGAGTTTGCCAAAGAGTTTGGTTCTGACATCGTATTACCGTTAGATGTAGCAACAGATGAAAGCATCACAAACTGCTTTGCAGAATTAAGCAAAAAATGGGAAAAATTTGACGGTTTCGTTCACGCCATCGCCTTTGCACCAGGTGATCAATTAGACGGCGACTATGTCAATGCCGCAACTCGTGAAGGCTACCGTATTGCTCACGACATCAGCGCATATAGCTTCGTGGCAATGGCACAAGCAGCACGTCCATTCTTAAACAAAGACGCCGCATTATTAACCCTTTCTTACTTAGGTGCAGAACGTGCGATCCCTAACTACAACGTTATGTGTTTAGCCAAAGCATCACTTGAAGCCGCAACTCGCGTGATGGCAGCGGATTTAGGTAAAGAAGGTATCCGCGTTAATGCGATCTCTGCAGGTCCAATTCGCACTCTTGCAGCATCAGGCATCAAAAACTTCAAGAAAATGCTTGCAGCATTCGAACAAACCGCAGCATTGCGTCGTACTGTAACAATTGAAGATGTAGGCAACTCAGCTGCATTCTTATGTTCTGATCTTGCTTCAGGCGTAACAGGTGAAGTGTTACACGTTGATGCAGGCTTTAGCATTACTGCAATGGGTGAGTTGGGCGAAGAATAATAATTCATCAAAAGACTATTTTCATCTACGAATAAGGGCGGGGATTTTCCTGCCTTTTTGCCTTTAAGAGACGATTTGGAATGACAAACGAACAAAAAAAAGCCTTATTCGGTTCAACAAGAATGCACTCTGAACTGGTTTATAATATGACTAAATTAGAGGGTAATCCTTATACTTATAGCGAAGTGAAAACATTGCTAGACGGTATCACCGTAGGCGGTCGTAAACTCTCCGATCAAGAACAAGTTCTACGAGTTTCTCATGCTTGGGAAGAGTTGCGTTCACAAATCGCTCAAAATACCTTTACACTGACCAAAGAAAATTTCATTCATTTCAATCAAATTGTGGCAGAAAATGAAGCCTTAATGGTCGGAAGTTTCCGAACAGGGCAAGTTTATATCGCAGGCGTTGAAAAATATACGCCACCAAAAGCGGAATATTTAGATGATATTTTTACCCAAATGCTCAATGATTTTCATCAGCTTGATTTAAACACTCACGATAAAACCTTTTGGCTTTTCTTGCAATGTGCCAGACATCAATTTTTCTATGACGGAAATAAGCGTACCGCACAATTGATGATGAACGGTTTCTTACTTACAAACGGCTTAGCCGTTGTAAGTATCCCGGCTCGTTTAAAGCGTAGCTATGATCGTAAAATGACTCGATTTTACGACACCAATAAAATGGAACCGATGATGAACTTCTTACGCAAACTGGCAGCAAGCGGGCGATATGAGTAAGGTGTCGTTAGCAAACCACTTGCAAAAAAATCATCAAATCCCACCGCTTGCAAAGTCCTATAAGTTCTGAAGCACTGAGACAAGATTAGGCTGTTGCTCAATAATCGCAAGCAATTTCCGTGCCGCACCATTTGGCGTTCGTCTGCCGATTTCCCACGACTGTACAAGGTTTTGGCTTACCCCTAACAAAGAAGCAAATTCTGCTTGTTTCATTTGGTGTTGGGTTCTAATCGCTTTAACATTCGGGATTTTATGGATATGAATACGATGTGGCGGTACTTCTATTTCGCCTTTTTCAATGGCGACCATTTCTTCTAAACCTTGAATAAGGCGATCAAATAATTTTTTTTCCATTATTTTCTCCTGTTAATTTAGCTACAACGCTACGCATTATCGCTTTTTCTTTTTCATTCAAATTATCTTTCTCACTTTTCCTATACATCGTAATAAGGTAAATTCTAC
>JBGXMX010000178.1:0-3786 GCA_041809245.1 Glaesserella sp. | reverse complement strand
TTTATTGAACGTTTAGACTATGTAATTCAAACGCAAGTTAATCCACAACTGGCAAGCCACGGTGGACGAGTAACCTTAATTGAAGTCACCGAAGATAAATATGCGGTATTACAATTTGGTGGTGGTTGTAACGGCTGTTCAATGGTAGACGTTACCTTAAAAGAAGGTATTGAAAAACAGTTGCTTGCTCTGTTCCCTGAAGAATTAGTTGGCGTGAAAGATGTGACTGAACACCAACATGGTGAACACTCTTACTACTAATTAATCTATCTTTTACAAGCGGTAAGATCTGACGGAAAATTTTGCAAAATTTAACGTGGTTCTTACCGCTTGTTTTATTTCCTCCTTTTCAAACCTCTTATTTTTTCATTTTTTTAACAATTTTTAACATAAAAATCTTGATCAAATTTTTATTGCGAATTATTATCAATAAAAACAAATCCAAAAGGACATTGAAATGAAATTCGCAAAAAAACTGTTTTTTATTTTTATCGCTACGCTATCCACAATAACAATAGCACAAGAACGTATTATCAGTATTGGCGGTGATGTGACTGAGATAATCTATGCATTAAATGCCGAACAACATTTAGTTGGTCGTGACAGTACCAGTATGATTCCGCAAGCAGTTACTGCCTTGCCTGATATTGGTTATATGCGTCAACTCAATGCCGAAGGGATTTTGGCATTAAAACCGACCAAAGTCATCGCAACCGAAGTCGCACAACCGTCTATCGTCTTGGAACAGCTGAAATCCGCAGGAGTAACCGTAGATACGATCCCGTTTAAATACAGTGCTGAAAATGTGGTTGAGAAAATCAAAAAGGTGGGCGAAAGCCTTGGCAAGCAAACGCAAGCGGTCACTTTAGCTGAAAATTTTGCAAATGAGCTTAAAGCCATTCCCAATTCGCCTTTAGATGTTCGCATTTTGTTTGTGCTGAATCGTGCAGGGGCAAATCAAACAGTAGCAGGAAAAGATACCGTAGCTGATGAAGCGATTAAATTAATCGGTGCTAAAAATGCGATGGGAAATAATGTCCGCTTTGTGCCAATTTCACAAGAAGGCGTGATTGCTGCAAATCCTGATTTAATCGTGATGACCCGTTTAGGTATTCAAAGTTTAGGTTCAATCGAGAAAGCCTGGGAATTACCGGGTATTGCACATACCAATGCAGGCAAGAATAAACAGCTTGTGATTGTGGAAGATATTGCCTTTATGTCCTTTGGTTTAACCACGCCCAAAGCCCTTTTAGCACTTCGCCAAGCTGCTGAACAGGTGAAAAAATAATGGCTAACCGTGCGGTTTGGTTAATCGGCTTGTTGATCTTTTTGCTGGTCGCAGTGTTAATCACATCAAATATTGGGGCTTTGTCTTTGACTTGGCACGATCTTTGGCATAGCCAAATCAATGATAGTCAATGGCAAATTTGGCTCAATATTCGTTTACCCCGTATTTTATTGGCAATACTAGTCGGTTTAGCTCTTGCGTTATCCGGTTCGCTATTTCAGGGGCTTTTCCATAATCCGATGGCAGATCCTGCGTTAATCGGAGTAAACAGCGGTGCTGCTTTAGCGGTTGGGTTATCGATCTTAATTCCTAGCTTATTACCTACGGAATTTGCCCTTTATAGCACAATGGTCGCAGCCTTTATCGGGAGTTTGATCGTTTCAACGCTCATTTATGTCTTGAGTTACCGCTCCCATGCTTCCGTCAATAAATTATTACTGGCGGGCATTGCCGTCAATGCCCTTTGTTTTGCCGCAGTCGGCGTTTTGACCTATTTAAGTAACGATCAACAGCTACGTCAATTTAGCCTTTGGACAATGGGAAGCCTTGGACAAGCACAATGGAAACCGGTTTTAGTTGCAATGTTTGTCATTATTCCGACCGCTTGTTATTCGCTACTGCTGGCAAAGCAACTCAATTTATTACAACTCGGTGATGAAGAAGCACACTATTTAGGCGTTAATGTCATTCGCTTAAAAAAACAGCTCATTCTATTAGGGGCATTATTAGTTGGTGCTGCGGTAGCTGTCAGCGGAGCGATTGGCTTTATCGGCTTAGTGATTCCCCATTTAGTCCGATTCAAATTAGGGGCGGATCATCGCTGGGTTTTACCTGCATCCGCTTTATGTGGGGCAATTTTACTGTTAATCGCCGACACCATCGCCAGAACCGTGATTGCCCCAGCTGAGCTGCCTGTAGGTATGCTAACTAGCCTTATCGGTGCGCCCTATTTTTTATGGCTAGTGGTTCGTTATAAGGAAGGAAGCCGATGAGTTGCAAAAATTTCTTAGGATCTGACCGCTTGTTAGTGGTTGAAAAGCTCTCTTTCCAACTACAACAGCGCCCGATTTTGCAAAATATTTCGTTTCACGTGCCACAAGGGCAATTAACCGTGCTTATCGGTCCAAATGGTGCTGGGAAATCAACCCTAATGCGAATTTTATCAGGCTATGTAAAAGCTCAAGGACATTGTGAGTTCAACCAAAAGGCACTGAGCGAATATTCCCCCATAGAACTGGCTCAGCAACGTGCGGTAATGCGACAACATAGCCAACTGAATTTCCCGTTTTCTGTGGAAGAAGTGATCCGTATGGGCGGTTATCATCGCCGTAAACAAGAAGTTGAACAATGGCTTGAAACCGTGATTGAGATTACCGATTGTCAATCGCTACGCCATAAAGCCTACCGCCAATTATCTGGTGGAGAACAGCAACGTACTCAACTTGCAAGGGCATTATTACAGCTTTGGGCAGAAGAGATGCAAGGCAAACTGCTGTTTCTTGATGAGCCAACATCCGCCTTCGATCTCTACCACCAACAGCAATGTTTACGCTTAATGAAACAACTTTGTACGGAAAAAGGGCTGACGGTCTTTTGCATTTTGCACGATCTGAATCTCGCTTCTCTTTATGGTGATCACATTTTATTACTGGCAGACAAGCAGATTCAGGCACAAGGAAGGCCGCAAGATGTACTGACAGAAACGCTGATTCAGCAATGGTACAAGGCAGAAATTAAAACACTGCCCCACTATGCCACCCAAACCCCACAGTTTCAATTTTGCTATTAAATGAATAAAAGGAGACAAAATGACAAACCTGTCACAACAAGTTGCGGATTATTTAGCACAAAATCCGAATGCGATTACTTTAGAGATCGCAGAACAGCTACAACAGCCTGAAGGGCATATTCTAATTTCGCTACCTAAAACGTTCGTCAAATTGTTTGATGCGAGCCGAACGGAAGAGATTCTTACCGAAATCAGCCAATGGGGCACATTTACTACCATTATTGAGAAAGAAGGCTCGATTTTTGAGATCAAAGACCGTTTTCCAAGCGGTATCTTTGGACGTGGTTATTACAACTTAAATATGAAAGACGAAGAAGGCGTACTTCATGGGCATTTAAAACTAGACAACATTGCGCACATCGCTTTCGTTAGCCTGCCTTTCCGTGGCAAAGAGAGCTATAACATTGCCTTTATTGCTCACAACGGACAGACCATTTTCAAAGTTTATCTCGGACGAGATGAGCAACGCCAATTATTCCCTGAACAAGTCGAAAAATTTAAAGCATTTAATTAAAGGAGTTACTATGTCACAAACTAACCGTCAAGAAGTGTTACAAAATCGTTTAGGTCCTGAAATTCAGGCATTTAAACAGCAGATGAAAACCATTTTGCTCTCTACCGTTGATGCCGAAGGCAATCCAAATGTGAGCTATGCACCTTTTGTTATTCACAATGGCGAATATCAAGTGCTGATTTCAACCATTGCCCG
>JBGXMX010000177.1:0-11233 GCA_041809245.1 Glaesserella sp. | reverse complement strand
TACCGCCGGAATTGCAGCGTATAAACCAATTGCGGTTGCAATCAATGCTTCTGCGATCCCCGGTGCAACGGATTGTAATGTTGCTTGTTTTACTGCGCTTAAGCCCATAAAAGAGTGCATAATTCCCCATACCGTACCAAACAAACCAATATACGGGCTGATTGAACCCACTGTACCTAGAAACGGAATATAGTTTTCCAACCCTTCCAATTCACGGTTTAAAGCCAAATTCATTGCTCGGCTGGAACCTTGAATAATAGATTCCGGTGAATCAGGATTAGCTTGGCGTAAGCGGTTAAATTCTTTGAAACCCACATAGAAAATTTGTTCTGAGCCGCTCAGTCCGTCACGACGATTTTCAAGCCCTTCATGTAAACGGTGGAGATCTTCACCCGACCAAAAACGGTCTTCAAACGCTAAAGAATCTTTTTGGGCCCGATTAAGTACACGACTGCGTTGAATAATGACAGCCCAAGATAATACCGAGAAGGCGATGAGAATAAAGATAACAAGTTTAACGACGATACTTGCTTCCATAAATAACGAAACTAAATTAAATTCAGTTGGCATCTATATTTACTCCGAATAAATAATGCTATGTATGCGATAAAATTGAATGAAATGCCTGACGGACAGTCTCCGGGATCACAATCGGCTTCATTTTAGCTAAATTAACACTTGCAACCGTCACAAATGTTTCACAAAGTAACAGCTCACCACGTAATAATCGTTGGTGAAAGACTATTTTGGCACCTTTAATTTCACAGATTGCGCTTTCAACCGATAATACATCATCCAAATAAGCAGGGGCTTTGTAGTCTATTTCCATCTTTTTTACAACAAATGCGATTGAATCTGCCAATAATTGTTGTTGAGAGAAACCTAATGCTCTAAGAAATTCAGTTCTGGCGCGCTCAAAAAAATGTAGATACCGTGCGTGATAAACAACCCCGCCGGCATCAGTGTCTTCATAATAAACTCGAACAGAAAGTTGCATGGCTATCTAAAGATTTTCTAAATGAAAAACGCCCAGTGTTTAGGCGTGAGAAATGTTCGCCATTTTAGAGAGAGAATATTTGTTGCGCAAGCCCTTTCCATTGTTAAAACGTAAAAATAGTCGGGCTTGAAATTATAGATTTCTTGTTTAATTTAAAACAATGTAAAGAAAAGAAGGAGTGACAATAATATATCCCAGCAACGGTAAAAATATCAATTTCCAAAATATGTTTTTGATTTCAAAGCCGATACTATGAATCCATAAAATCGCCATACCGTAAAAGACAAGTATTGCCAAATAAGGAATTTGCCCGCCAAAATACTGCGCAAATGTTGTGGCTTTCATCAAAACGGCAATAAACATTCCTAATGCAAGGATAAAAGAAAGGGCTTGTAGCCAGCCCTTTCTTGTTAAGTTATAGAGTGAATGAATCATCTATTTACTCGTCAAATTTACCTGTTTTTTCAATGCTGATTGTGATAACTGCGGCAAATAAAATCGCAAGTAACACACCTAATACCCAAGTTACATAAAACATTGTTGCTTCTCCTTAGTATAAGCTTGCATTGTTATCTTCAATAAACTTAGCATCAAGACGACCAAACATTTTGATGTAAGTCCAAATGGTGTAACTCAAAACAAGTGGAACAAAGATACAAGCGACAACAAACATAATACCTAATGTACTATGGCTTGCCGTTGCATCCCACATTGTCAAACTCATCTCAGGATGAGAGATCGACGGCATGACAAATGGGAACATTGCTACACCCGCAGTTAAGATCACGCCCGCTTGCATAATTGATGAGAAGAAGAAGGCTGCACCTGAATTATTTGCTTTAGAACTGACCACGGTTCCCAATGCACCAATAACGGCTAACGCAGGAACAATGAACAATACCGGCATTTCAAAGTAGTTTTTAAACCAAGCACCCGACTCTAAAACAACCGTTTTATTGACTAACGTAGATTGTGCATGATGATCAAGAGCGCTGGTGACCACAAAACCGTCTTTGAAGTATAGCCATACACCTGCAAGCAAGAATGCGCCGAGTGTAACTAATGCCGTTAATTGTGCGATAGCTCTTACACGATTACGCAATTCGCCGGTCGTTTTCATTTGTAACCAAGTTGCGCCTTGAGTTGTTAACATCATTAAACTAACCACGCCGCAAAGTAACGCAAACGGATTTAATAAACCAAAGAACGAACCTGTGTAGGTGACTTGGTTAATATTATTAAAGTGGAACGGTACACCTTGTAATAAGTTACCGAATGCAACGCCGAAGATTAAAGACGGAACAAAACCACCCACAAATAATCCCCAGTCCCAAGCATTACGCCATTTTTGATCATCAATTTTAGCACGGTATTCAAAACCTACCGGACGGAAAAATAATGCTGCAAGAACAACGATCATCGCAAGGTAGAAACCTGAGAATGATGTCGCATACACGGTCGGCCAAGCTGCAAAAATAGCACCGCCTGCGGTTAATAACCATACTTGGTTACCGTCCCAGTGAGGCGCAATGGAGTTGATCATTACACGGCGTTCAACATTGCTTTTACCAACAACAGGTAATAAATTTAAAACGCCCATATCAAAACCGTCGGTAATCGCAAAACCGATTAAAAGTACACCGATTAAAATCCACCAAATAAAGCGTAGAACTTCATAATCTAACATATTTTACTCCTACTTATTTCGCAGATTGTTCAAAGTGGTAGCGACCTGTTTTCAATGCGCTTGGTCCAAGGCGACCGTATTTGAACATTAAATACATTTCAACAACCAAGAATAAGGTATATAAACCACATAATAGACCGATAGAAATCCACAGATCCGTTGTAGTTAAGGCAGAGTTTGCAACTCCGGTCGGTAAGACTTCATAAATCGCCCAAGGTTGACGACCATATTCCGCTAAGAACCAACCGCTTTCAATCGCAATCCACGGTAATGGGATACCCCATAATAACGCTTTCAGTAAAATTGGTTTTGTACCCACAGTACCACGTACGTTTTGAACAAATGCAGCAATGATAAGTAACAACATCAAACCACCGGCAGCCATCATAATACGGAATGACCAAAATGTAGGCCCTACATTCGGAATAGTATCTGCCGCCGCTTTTTGAATTTGTTCTTCCGTTGCATCAACAACTTTATCCGTATAAGGTTTCAACAATAGACCAAAACCGAGATCTTTTTGAACGGCTTTAAAGGCTTCTTTTTCTTCTGCGGTATAGTTTCCTGAACGTAATTTTTCTAATAATGCGTACGCCACAATACCATTACGAACGCGCTCTACATTTTCAGTACGAAGATCTTTTAAACCTTTAATTTCGGTCGTTAAAGAACGTGTTGCAATGATACCCGCCGCATAAGGAATCGCAATTGAAAACTCATTTTTCATTTCTGCAGTATTTGGAAGAACAATCGCATTCCAAGCAGCCGGAGCCGGATGAGTTTCAAACTCCCCTTCCATTGCAGCAAGTTTGACAGGTTGCGCTTTACCAATTTCATAACCTGACTCATCGCCCATAATAATGACAGACAGAATAGCAACTAAACCGAAACTTGCACCCACAGAGAATGAACGACGCGCAAAACCAAGATCACGACCTTTTAAGATATAGTAAGCACTAATACCTAAAACGAAAATTGCACCACAAGTATAACCGGCGGAAACAGTATGTAAGAATTTAGATTGTGTCACCGGATTAAATACAAGCTCAGAGAAGCTCGCCATTTCCATACGCATGGTTTCAAAGTTAAATTCGGAGCCGACCGGATTTTGCATCCAACCGTTTGCAACGAGAATCCACAACGCCGAGAAGTTAGAACCAAATGCTACCGCATAAGTGGCAAGTAAATGTTTACCTTTTGATAAACGATCCCAACCAAAAAAGAAAAGACCAATAAAGGTAGATTCTAAGAAGAACGCCATTAAGCCTTCAATCGCTAATGGAGCACCAAAAATATCACCCACATAGTGAGAATAGTATGACCAGTTAGTACCGAATTGGAATTCCATTGTAATCCCTGTCGTTACCCCTAGAGCGAAGTTAATACCGAATAACTTACCCCAGAACTTGGTCATATCTTTATACACTTCTTTACCTGTAGTTACATAAAGCGTTTCCATCACAACAAGTACGAAAGAAAGACCCAATGTAAGCGGTACAAACAAGAAGTGATAGAGTGCAGTTAAAGCAAACTGCAAACGTGAGAGTTCAACAACGTCTAACATCTCAAACCTCTTTGTATATACAAGTCTGAATTATTGATTACAAGAGCATCAAGTAATCACCCTAATAAAATATTGACCTAACACCACATCCAAAACAAATGTGAGTTAAGTGTCAGTTATTTATTCTACTCGTAAATAGCCAATTAAAGAATAGTAAATTCATTACATTGATCACATTTCTGTATAAAATATTTAAAATATGTTAATTATCCGCCAAAACTTTTTGATATAAATCAATATGTTAAATTTATGTATCAATTTGTTATCTTTTATCGCATAAGAAGTAACAAAATGAGACTTCACCCGAAAATAGATCAAGATCATAAAAAGATCTAAAAAACGTGACAGTAAAAGCCTCTTTTGATAGACTCATGCGCAATTCCCTATTCCAAATAACCAAACAATAATTAGAGAACAGATTATGAAGCTGCTTTTTTTAACTTTAGTAGTTGGCTTAACCTATACTTTGAACGCCTACTCAGCCGAAATAAAAACCTCATCACTGACCCCGGCAAAAGCGCCGACAACTACCCTACCTAAACAATGCCAGCAGATGTTTCAAGAAGCGGATAAACTGATTTCTGATGCGGAAAAACAGCCCGGCATTCACACGCAGGTTCAACAAATGAAAAGTAAACTCTCTTCATCCAAAGAACAAATTTTGAAAATGGACTTGCAAATACAAGAGAAAAGTTGCGATAAAGGTTTAATTGCTTTAAACAACTTAAAACAAAAATACTAGTCACCGACCGAATACCACAAAAGCTCTAACTATGTTAGGGCTTTTTTGTTACCGCAGAAACACTTACAAGCGGTCAGAAAACTGCTAAAATTTGCAAAATTTTCATTTCAACAGATATTCTATGGCTTTAATTAACCTTTCTAACGCCTATTTAGGCTTTGGCGATCATCCACTACTTGATCACACCGAATTACACATTGAACAGGGTGAACGTGTCTGTCTTGTCGGACGAAACGGGGCAGGCAAATCGACCTTAATGAAAGTGCTGGCTGGCGAAGTTCAGCTAGACGATGGCAAGCTGATTTTTGAAAAAGATATTGTTGTCACCCGTTTAGAACAAGATCCGCCCCGCCATATTGAAGATACCGTTTTTGATTATGTTGCGGAAGGGATCGCACATTTAGCCGATCTTTTAAAGCAATATCACCACATTTCGCAACAAATGCTGACAGATTATAGCGATACGCTGATGTCGCAACTTTCGCAAGTTCAAGCTCAACTGGAACACGCTAACGGTTGGCAGTTTGAAAACCGTATTCAAGATACCTTGAAGCTGTTAGAGCTTGATCCTGAAAAACGGTTGTGCGAGCTGTCGGGTGGTTGGGTTCGCCGTGCGGCGTTGGCACGTGCGTTGGTGGCGGATCCTGATGTGTTGCTGTTGGACGAACCGACTAACCATTTAGATGTGGATACGATTGCTTGGTTAGAAAATCTGTTATTAGAGTTTAAAGGCAGTATTATTTTCATCTCTCACGACCGTGCTTTTATTCGCAAAATGGCAACTCGCATTGTCGATTTAGATCGGGGTAAATTGGTTTCCTATCCAAGTAATTACGATGTTTACCTTGAAACCAAAGCCGAAGATTTGCGTGTAGAAGCCTTACAAAATGAGCTGTTTGATAAAAAATTAGCCCAAGAAGAAGTTTGGATCCGCCAAGGGATTAAAGCTCGCCGAACCCGTAATGAAGGGCGTGTACGAGCCTTGAAAGCTTTGCGAGAAGAACGTAAAGCACGCCGAGAAGTACAAGGCACGGTAAAAATTCAGCTCGATCAGACCGCTCGTTCAGGCAAAATTGTGTTTGAAGTGGAAAATGCCAGCTACGAAGTGGCAGGTAAAACCTTGCTGAAAAACTTCAGCACCACGATTTTGCGTGGCGATAAAATTGCTTTTATCGGTGCAAACGGGATCGGTAAAACGACGTTGATTAAGTTGTTGCTCGGCGAAATTCAGCCAACAGCAGGGACGGTACGTTGTGGCACTAAGTTAGAAGTGGCGTATTTCGATCAATACCGTGCAGAGCTTGATCCTGAAAAAACGGTAATGGATAACGTGGCGGACGGCAAACAAGATATTGAAGTCAATGGGGTAAAACGCCACGTGCTTGGTTATTTGCAAGACTTCCTGTTTCCACCGAAACGGGCGATGACCCCAGTCAAAGCCTTATCGGGCGGTGAACGTAACCGCTTGTTATTAGCTAAATTATTGCTGAAACCCAATAACTTACTGATTTTGGACGAACCTACCAACGACCTTGATGTAGAAACCTTAGAGCTACTGGAAGAGATGTTGGCAGATTATCAAGGCACTTTGATTATTGTCAGCCATGACCGTCAATTTATCGACAATACCGCAACGGAATGCTACATCTTTGAAGGCGAAGGGGTTGTGAATAAATATATTGGTGGCTACCACGATGCGAAGCAACAGCAGGCGAATTATTTTGCAACATTAGAAGCAAACAAGCGGTCAGATTTAGCGAAAAATGTGCAAAAAATGGAAGAGAAAGCACCGCTTGTTGAAAGCGAAAATGCCCCCCTCCGTCCTGCGGACACCTCCCCCCGCAAGCAGGGGGAGGGAAAGAAGGTTAAACTTTCTTATAAAGAACAACGAGAGTTAGAAGCCCTGCCTGAAAAAATGGAACAGCTTGAAGCGGAAATTGAAGCCTTACAAGCTGAAGTGAATAGTGCAGATTTCTTTGCTAAAGATCCGAGCTATACGCAAACCCAGTTACAAAAATTAGCGGATACGGAAATGGCGTTAGAGCAAGCGTTTGAACGTTGGGAAGCGCTTGAGAATATTAAGAATGGTATCGCATAAATATGACAAGAACAGATAACTACGAACAACGTTTTGGCGGAATCGGTCGCCTTTATACGCCTGAAGGATTAGCAAAGCTACGCCAATCTCATGTGTGCGTGATTGGTATCGGTGGTGTTGGCTCTTGGGCGGTGGAAGCCTTGGCTCGTTCAGGAGTGGGAAAACTTACCTTGATTGATATGGATGATATTTGTGTCACTAATATCAACCGTCAAATTCATGCGATGTCAGGGGAAATTGGCAAACTGAAAACCGAAGTAATGCAAGAGCGTATTGTCAAAATCAACCCTGAATGTGAAGTCACGATCATTGATGATTTTCTCACGCAAGATAATTTGAGTGACTATCTGCTGCGTGGTTATGATTATGTAATTGATGCGATTGACAGTGTGAAAGTCAAAGCGGCGTTAATCGCTTTTTGTAAGCGTAATAAAATCAAAATCATCACAACTGGCGGAGCGGGTGGTCAGACTGATCCAACCCAAATTCAGATCACCGATTTGAGCAAAACTATCCAAGATCCGTTGGCATCAAAGGTACGAAGCTTATTAAGAAAAGAATATAACTTCAGCCAAAATCCGAAACGCAAGTTTGGTATTGATTGCGTGTTTTCGACTCAACCGTTAATTTTTCCGAAAATGGGTGACGGTTGTGAGGTGTCTGCCACGATGAACTGTGCCAATGGTTTTGGGGCGGCAACGATGGTAACGGCGACTTTTGGTTTTTTTGCCGTCAGCCGTGTCATTGAGAAATTATTGCGCTGATTTTGCAAATTTTTACGCAAAACAGACCGCTTGTTTAAAAGCAAACGTTTGCATTTTTACGACAGAAAACTTATACTACACGCCTAGTGCCAAAAAGGAACTAGAAATGCAAACGTACCAAACATTATCCAACACATATTTCTTAAAGCTAAACCTTACTGTTAAACGAGGTTTAGCTATTTTTTTATTCATTTCAAATCAAGATCCCAATAGTTAGGGATCTTTTTTTTGCCTAAAATTTGCGTAAGAGGATAAATAAACAATGAGCCAGTTAATTCGTACACTAAAAAGCCATATTCGTGATGAGGTCATTAAAAAGGGCGGGTGGGTCAATTCGCATGCGCATGCGGATCGTGCATTTACCATGACACCTGAGAAAATTAAAATTTACCAAGAAGCCAACTTACAACAAAAATGGGATTTAGTGGATGAAGTGAAACGGAATTCAACGGTGGAAGATTATTACCGCCGTTTCAGCCAAGCGATTGAGCTGATGATTTCACAAGGGGTGACGGCGTTCGGCACCTTTGTCGATATCGACCAAGTTTGTGAAGACCGTGCTATCTTAGCCGCCCATAAAGCCCGTGAGGTGTATAAAAACGATATTATTTTAAAATTTGCCAATCAAACGCTGAAAGGAGTGATTGAGCCGAATGCACGGAGATGGTTTGATATCGGTTCGGAGATGGTCGATATGATTGGCGGTTTGCCGTATCGTGACGAATTGGACTATGGCAAGGGGCTGGAAGCGATGGATATTTTGATGGAAAAGGCAAAATCCCAAGGCAAAATGTTACATGTCCATGTTGACCAATTTAACAGCCAAAAAGAGAAAGAAACGGAACAACTTTGCGATAAATCGTTAGAGCACGGCATGCAAGGGCGAGTTGTCGCGATTCACGGTATTTCGATTGGTGCACATCCGAGAGAATACCGCCAAATGCTGTATAAGAAAATGAAATCCGTGGATATGATGATGATTGCCTGCCCGATGGCGTGGATTGACAGCCCGCGTAAAGATGAAGTATTACCGTTTCATAATGCCTTAACGCCCGCCGATGAAATGATCCCGGAAGGAATTACCGTGGCAATCGGGACGGATAATATTTGTGATTATATGGTTCCTCTCTGTGAAGGCGATATGTGGCAAGAGTTGAGCTTATTGTCTGCAGGTTGCCGTTTTACCAACTTGGAAGAAATGGCAAACATTGCCAGCATTAACGGACGTAAGGTGTTAGGGTTACTCTAACAATTAGGGTATAGTAGATAAAATATCGTCAATGATTTTATCTACTATACCGCTTATTTATATTGTTGGTGATACTGATTTTTCAAATCCGGCAAACGAGAAATCACCGTTTTTGCACTCTCCAAATCACCTTTTTCGGCTAATTGCTGTGCATTTTTTACCACATCAATTACCTCTTGCATACCGGCTTGATAGCCTTTAAAGGCATTTTCATCACCCTGTAAACTGTTAGGCATAGTTTGTTGTGCTTTTACCGCTGCGATTAAAAACTGCTCGGCTGCTTGATTAAAATCCGCTACGCTGTTGGCTTTGGTTAATTGAATCATGTCACGATTCATACTAAACATCTCCATCATTACCCCGCTCGCCCCTGCGGTTGAGCTTGCAAAAATGGCACAACACAATAAATATTTAAAAGTTTTCATTTTATACTCCATAAAAAATTAAACGGCTAAATCAGCTTCATCACCACGATCTTGTAACCACTGTTTACGATCTTCCGCCCGTTTTTTCGCCAGCAACATATCCATTAATTCAAAGGTAGAAACGGTTTCGTCATCGCTATTTTCTTCAAGTGTCAGTTGAACTAAACGGCGGGTATTCGGATCCATGGTGGTTTCACGCAATTGACTCGGATTCATCTCACCCAAACCTTTAAAACGTTGCACGTTCGGCTTGCCCTTTTTCTTGGCAAGACGCGCTAAAATCGCCTCTTTTTCCGATTCATCCAACGCGTAATGGACTTCATCTTTACCGATATCGATACGATAAAGCGGTGGCATAGCCACATAAACATGGCCGTTTTTGACCAATGTCGGGAAGTGGCGTAAAAATAACGCACACAATAAGGTTGCAATATGTAAACCGTCCGAATCCGCATCGGCGAGAATACAAACTTTACCGTAACGCAGTTGGCTTAAATCTTCATTATCGGGGTCAATTCCCAACGCCACGGCAATATCGTGGACTTCCGTTGAAGCCAGCACTTGATCGGGAGACACTTCCCACGTATTCAGAATCTTACCTCTAAGCGGTAAAATCGCTTGGAACTCTTTGTCTCTCGCCTGTTTTGCCGAGCCGCCTGCAGAGTCGCCTTCGACTAGAAACAGTTCGGTTCGTTTTAAATCTTGCGAAATACAATCCGCTAATTTTCCCGGTAGGGCAGGACCACTCACCAATTTTTTTCGTACCACTTTCTTTTCGGCACGCAGGCGGTTTTGTGCCGAACTGATCGCCATTTCCGCCAACTGCTGAGCCACTTGCACATTTTGGTTCAACCACAAACTGAAGGCATCTTTGACACTGTTTTCGACATAACTTGCCGCTTGGCGTGACGATAAACGTTCTTTCGTTTGCCCTGCAAATTGCGGTTCTTGCATTTTAAGCGATAACACGTAGCAGCAACGCCCCCACACATCGTCAGCCGTGAGTTTCACTCCCTTAGGTAACAAATTTTGGAATTCGCAGAATTCGGTCATGGCTTTAAATAAACCTTGACGCAAACCGTTTACGTGCGTACCGCCCAGTGCGGTCGGAATCAAGTTGACATAGCTTTCATTGACTTGTTCGCCGCCTTCAGTCAGCCAACTTAACGCCCAGCTAACCGCTTCGGTATCGCCTTTTACCTCTCCGACAAACAGCGGATTTGGCAGATATTCGTACTCTTTTAATGCATCTGTTAAATAATCACGCAAGCCATCTTCGTAGAACCACGTTTCTTGGGTATTGTTGATATGGTCAGTAAAGTTGATCGTTAATTTCGGACAAAGTACCGCTTTGGCACGTAGTAGATGGCGTAAACGGCTGACGGAAAATTTCGGTGAATCGAAATATTTCGGGTTCGGATAGAAACGAACAGTGGTTCCCGTTTGGCGTTTCGGGCAAGTACCGATCACTTTCAGGTCTTCGACTTTAACACCGTTGGCAAACGCAATGGTATAAATTTCACCGTTGCGTTTAATGGTGATCTCAACCCTTTCAGAGAGAGCATTCACGACAGAAATCCCGACCCCGTGTAAGCCGCCCGAGAAGGTGTAGTTTTTATTAGAGAACTTACCGCCGGCGTGCAAATTGGTGAGGATAAGCTCCACCCCCGAAATTTTTTCCGTCGAGTGAATATCCACCGGCATTCC
>JBGXMX010000176.1:0-2933 GCA_041809245.1 Glaesserella sp. | reverse complement strand
CCCAACCGATACAAGCATCGGTAATACTTTGACAGTAAACCAATTCTTTGCCTTCGACTAAATCTTGGCGACCTTCGACCAAATGGCTTTCAATCATTACACCTGAGATGTATTGAGAGCCGTTTGCTATCTGCTCTGCCACGGAATCACACACATCAAGCTGACGTTTGAACTGTTTTTGACTGTTGGCATGGCTGAAATCGACCATCACATGCGGACGACGACCTGATTTTTCAATGGCAGCACATACTGTAGCCACCGAATCCGCATCGTAGTTCGTACCGTTATCGCCGCCTCGTAAAATGATATGGCAATCCGGATTTCCTGCCGTTGAAACAATTGCCGAGTGTCCAAATTTGGTGACCGATAAGAAGTGGTGAGGCGCTTCTGCCGCACCAATCGCATCTAATGCAATTTTCACTCCGCCATTGGTCGCATTTTTAAAACCGACGGCGCAGGATAAACCTGAGGCAAGTTCACGGTGAACTTGAGATTCTGTCGTTCTCGCCCCGATTGCGCCCCAGCTCATAAAATCCGCTACGTATTGCGGGGTGATCATATCTAAAAACTCACCCGCAGCAGGTACGGTTAAATCATTAATATCAGATAATACTTTGCGAGCAATACGTAAACCATCGTTAAGGGCAAAGGTTTCATTGAGATAAGGATCGTTGATTAGCCCTTTCCAACCGACTGTTGTACGCGGTTTTTCAAAATAAACGCGCATCACCACTTCTAAATTTTGATTAATTTTAGGATTAGCACGCATTGCTTGAATTTTTTTAGCATATTCTAATGCTGCATTCGGGTCGTGGATTGAACAAGGTCCGATCACAACTAATAAGCGATCATCGGCACCGTGTAAAATACGGTGAATAGCACTGCGGGTTTTGGCTACGGTTTCAGCGGCAACATCGCTCGCAGGGAAACGCTCTAAAAGCGCAACCGGAGGTAATAATTCTTCAATACGGTTAATACGGACATCGTCATTTTTATATGCGATGTTATGCTCGTTACTGCTCATGTTAATAAGTCCTTTGGATTACTGCGAAATAGTCGCTAAGTTAAAAGAATGTGCGCCACTTGTCAAATTATTTGTACTATTCAAATAGTACAACATTAATAAAACGCTTTAAAATATGGATTACCTTGAGAGTACTTCCCGCTTGCCTCGACTATCCGGCGATGAAAGAATCCCTTGTTCTTCCAGTTGATCGATAATCCGCCCTGCCCGAGTAAAGCCAATAGAGAATCTACGTTGAATACCACTGATCGACGTTACCCCTGTATCTGATACATATTCGACGATTTCATCAAATAGCGGATCCAGTTCACCGCTTCCTCTCTCAACAGTATTCTCGACTTCGCTCTCATCTCTCGATGAAATAATGCTTTCTATATATTCCGGTTTTCCTCTCGCCCGCCAGTTATCGGCAACACGTTGTACTTCGTCATCACTCATAAAAGCACCGTGAATACGAATAATCTCCGGGCTACCCGCCCCCGAATAGAGCATATCGCCTCGACCAAGTAAGGACTCTGCACCACCTTTATCTAAAATAGTACGAGAGTCAATTTGGCTTGCGACCGTAAAAGCAATTCGGCTTGGAATATTTGCCTTAATTACGCCCGTAATTACATCGGTTGAAGGGCGTTGTGTCGCAAGAATTAAGTGAATACCTACCGCACGTGCTTTTTGGGCAATACGCATAATGTGTTCTTCCACTTGTTTGCCGGCAGACATCATTAAATCGGCAAACTCATCAACAATCAGAACAATATAGCTGAGCTTTTCTAAATCCGGCGCAGTCATATCCATAGAATCCGATGGCTTCCAGTATGGATTTTTAAACGGAACGTTCATCGCTTGCGCTTGCTCAATACGAGTGTTATAGCCTTCAATATTACGCACTTGTAGATAACTAACCAGCTGATAGCGTCTTTCCATCTCTTCAACCGCCCAACGTAGTGCGTTTTCCGCTTGTTTCATATCGGTGACGACAGGCGTCAACAGGTGAGGAATACCATCATAAATCGATAATTCCACCACTTTAGGGTCGATCATAATGAAACGAACTTGCTCGGGTGTGAGTTTAAATAACAAACTTAAAATCATCGTATTCACCCCGACGGATTTTCCCCCACCGGTCTGCCCTGCAACTAAAAGATGAGGCATTTTTGCCATATCCACAATCACAGGCTGTCCACTAATATCTTTACCGAGAGCCATAGGCAATATCGCTTTGGTATGGCGAAACTCATGACTATCAAGCACATCTCGCAACCAAACCGTTTCACGGAATTTATTTGGGGTTTCAATTCCCATATAGGGTTTGCCCGGCACTACATCAGTAATTCGAATTGCTTTGAAAATCAGCGCTCGGGCTAAGTCAGTATCTAAATTGGTAATCTTTGTCGCTTTAACGCCTGAGGCCGGTAAAATTTCGTAACGAGTTACAACCGGACCGACAAGCACATCTTCCACCGTCGCTTTCACCCCAAAATTCGCTAATTCTTGTTCAATTCTAGCGGAGGTTTCCCGAATTTCATGCTCGGTAATTTGAGGATGTGCCGATGGGTGAGATTCCAGCAAATCCAATGTTGGCAGCGGTGTAGTCGGCTTTTCCGTAGGTGTAGAACGTTTTAATAATGGATGAACCACGGGTGTTTTAGCCTTGTTTTCTACATCTTTCGATTTTATCTCTTGCAATGCGATTTCATTTGGATGGCGGGAAAAAGCCTGATGTTCAAAAGCAGGTTCGATTTCTTCCTCATCACTGTTTACTAAACTGACTTTCGGCATAAGATTGTTGTGATTTTGGGCTGCCAATTCAACCTCTGCGGGAGTAAACAGCGGATCCACCGCCACCGAAATACTCGGCTCTTGTACTTCCGATACGGTTACTTTAGGCAATGCCACCGCAGAATCTTGG
>JBGXMX010000175.1:0-2522 GCA_041809245.1 Glaesserella sp. | reverse complement strand
TATAACCGAATTGCCCTTTAGCGGAATAAGCGTTAATTTGAGCTAATTGAGTAAGATTTTGTTGCCATTGTGTATCATCGTGAGGGATTTCGACAGTGGGTTTGGTTACTTCAGTCGGCGCATCAAGAATTGACTGGCAACCGGCTAAGGTTAATAACGCCGTTAAGCTGACTAATTTAAATAATGTTCTCATTGGGTTCCTTTTTTTTAAAACAGTGCGCAGAATTATAATACAAGCGCTCGCATTTGGTGATTTTTTTGCAAAAGTGCAAAATTTTTTGTTAAATCGACCGCTTACAGATAAGGTTTTTGTTCCTGCATAAGTTGGGTGAAAAATTCAATGGCTACTTTCACTTTAGGCGAAAGATAGCGACGGTTAGGGTAGAGCAGGCTAATATCAAGCGGCTCTTGCTCAATATGATGTAAGACCGGAACGAGTTCTTGAGCGGCTAATTCATCTTTAATTAAAAATTTCGGAATATAAATTAACCCCTGTCCGGCTTTTGCCATTTGCACTAACGCATAGCCGTTGTTGCTATAAACTTGACCTTGCGGTTTGAATTTAATTTGATGACCGTTTTCGTTAAATTGCCAAAAATTTTGTGCTTCATACAGTAAGCAGCGGTGATCTTGTAATTCAAGGGCGGTTTGCGGTGTGCCGAATTTGGCTAAATAAGCCGGTGAGCCGACGATTAAGTGATGGGCTTGGGCAATACGTTTTGCCACAATCGAACTGTCTTCCAATTTGCCGATACGTAGCACTAAATCATAGCCTTCCGAAACCACATCCACCCGTCGATCATTAAATTCCAGGTTCAGCTGTAAATGGGGATAGGTTTGGGTAAATTTGCTTAAATGCGGCGCAATAAAACGAGAACCGAAGTCCATCGGCAAAGATAAGTTGAGTTTACCTTGCAAGCTAGAGGTTACGTTAGTAACACAATCTTCCGCTTCTTTTAGCTCATTTAAAATGGGTAAACAGCGCTGGTAAAAAAGCAAACCGGCTTCCGTCGGGCTGATTCGTCTTGTCGTACGCTGTAATAACCGTACATTTAAGTGTTCTTCCAGTTGTGCCACCAATTTACTCGCCATGGCGAGAGAAATCTGTTCTTGTTGAGCCGCTTGGGTAAAACTTTGGGTTTCAATCACTTTACAAAAGAGATTTATTGCGTTGAGTTTATCCATAGAGATTTCCTCTATATTGTTTTTTCAAGAAATGCTTGCTATTGTTACAAGAATTTTGATTCAATTCAATTTTAATATTTACTTTTAAGAAATAATTTCAACATTATTTATATCATTATTTAATTTAGGTGTTCTCAATGGGAAAATCATTAGTAATTGTCGAGTCGCCGGCTAAAGCCAAAACTATCAATAAATATTTAGGCAGTGATTTCGTCGTTAAATCCAGTGTCGGACATATCCGTGATTTACCAACAAGCGGTGCAGAAAAAGAAGAAAAAACCGAAAAAGCCAAAGCGGTTTCGACTAAAGGTATGACGGCGGAACAAAAAGCCTTAGTAAAATCAGAGAAAGAACGTACCGCTTTAGTGAAGCGTATGGGCGTTGATCCTTATCACAACTGGAACGCAACTTACCAAATTTTACCGGGTAAAGAAAAAGTGGTTTCAGAGCTGAAATCCCTTGCCAAAAAAGCCGATCATATCTATCTCGCTACCGACTTGGATAGAGAAGGGGAGGCGATTGCGTGGCATTTGCGTGAAGTGATTGGCGGTGAGAACGAGCGTTTTAGCCGTGTGGTGTTCAATGAAATTACCAAAAATGCGATCAAACAAGCGTTTGAAAAGCCTGAACAGCTCAATATGGATAGAGTAAATGCTCAACAAACACGCCGTTTCTTAGACCGTGTGGTGGGCTTTATGGCGTCGCCGTTGCTTTGGAAAAAAGTGGCTCGTGGCTTATCGGCTGGGCGTGTGCAGTCTGTGGCGGTGAAATTATTGGTTGAACGTGAACGTGAGATCAAGGCGTTCCAGCCTGAAGAGTTTTGGGATATTTTAGCCAAAACCTCTGCGAAGAAAGGTGATCTCGCTTTAGAACTTGTACAGCATAAAGGCAAAAAATTCTCAGCGAAAAACCAAAAAGAAGCAGAACAAGCGGTCAGATCTTTGCAAAATTCTGCATTTATCGTCACTGAAATTGATAAAAAACCAACGTCATCAAGAGCGAAAGCCCCGTTTATTACTTCCACGTTACAACAGACGGCAAGTACCCGTTTAGGCTTTAGCGTGAAGAAAACGATGATGTTGGCACAGCGTCTGTATGAAGCCGGCTATATCACCTATATGCGTACCGACTCAACTAACTTGAGCCAAGACGCACTGACGATGGCTCGTAGCTATATCGAAAAACAATTTGGTGATCGTTATTTGCCTGAAAAACCGAATTTCTATGCCAGCAAAGAGAAAGCTCAAGAAGCACACGAAGCCATTCGCCCCTCTGATGTGATGGTGAAAATGCAAGATCTAAGCGGTATGGAAAAAGATGCAGAACGCCTATATGAC
>JBGXMX010000174.1:0-4567 GCA_041809245.1 Glaesserella sp. | reverse complement strand
TTTCGGCTTGACCCTAAATTAATCGCCATGCTGCATTCGGAAAATGATGAAGAGCGTCAGGCATTGCGGTTACAAGATTATCCCCGTTTGTTAATTGAGGCGTTATTATTGACGGAAGACAAACGCTTTTTCCAGCATGACGGTATCAGCCCGATCGGTATTGCGCGTGCGTTAATTACTAACTATCAAGCGGGGCGTACCGTTCAGGGCGGAAGTACACTCACGCAACAATTGGTTAAAAATCTCTTCCTTTCTAACGAAAAATCACTGGTGCGTAAAGTGAACGAAGCCTTGATGTCGCTTATTTTGGATTACCGCTATGATAAAAATCGTATCTTAGAAACTTATTTAAATGAGATTTATCTCGGTCAAAACGGAAGTTACCAAATTCACGGTTTTGCGTTAGCCAGCCAGTTCTATTTCGGGCGCCCGGTTCAAGAACTGAGTTTGAATCAAATTGCTACCTTGGTGGGTATTGTCAAAGGCCCATCGCTGTATAATCCGTGGAAAAACCCGCAAGGTGCTTTAGAACGACGTAATGTAGTGCTACGTGTATTGCTTGAACACCAATTGATCAACCAAGAGCTTTATACTTTATTAAGCCAACAACCATTAGGAGTAAAAGAGAAAGGTAATATCTACCGTCAACAACCTGCATTTATGCATGCGTTGAATCTTGAGTTAAAACAGCAACTGGGTGAAAATCGTACTGCGCTACTTTCGGGCGCTAAAATTTTCACCACCCTTGATCGTAAACAACAGCGTTCTGCGGAAATGGCGGTTATTAACGGCGTTGCTGAATTAGAGAATAAAGATAAACGCATTCGTGATTTACAATCTGCGATGGTAGTTGCCGAATATACTACAGGTAAAGTCAGGGCGATTGTCGGTGGAGTTCAGACGCAATATGCGGGCTTTAACCGTGCATTGCAGACCCAGCGCCAAATAGGTTCATTGGTAAAACCTTCAATCTATGCGATTGCGTTGTCTTATCCGGAATTATTCCGACTTAATACCCCGATTAATAATCAGCCGATTACGATTACCATAAAAGGCAGCCCGCCATGGTCGCCTCGAAACTATGACCGAAAATTTAGCGGTTCGGTTATGTTGATGGATGCACTCGTTCGCTCTTTAAATGTTCCGACTGTGAATATCGGTATGAAAATCGGTTTAAAAAATGTGATTGCTAAACAACAAGAGATGGGGTGGGATAATGTGTCTATTCCGCCTTATCCTGCGACATTGCTCGGCGCTTATTCGATTTCACCTTATGATGTGACAAAATCTTATCAAGTGATTGCCAATAGCGGTACTAAAGTGCCGTTAACCACATTGGAGTCGATTGTCTCGCAAAAAGGCGAGGTACTTTATCAACCCAATGTATCTCATCAACAAGCAATATTACCGAGGGAAGCTGCCATTCAAACTTTGTATGCCATGCAACAAGTGGTTGAGCGCGGAACTGCCCGTAGCTTACAAACCGAATTTGCCCACCTACGTTTAGCCGGGAAAACGGGGACGACCAATAATGCCAGAGACACGTGGTTTGTCGGTATTGACGGCAAAAACGTTGCGACGGTTTGGTTAGGTAAAGATAACAACAGCGATACTTACCTCACCGGTTCAAGTGGGGCATTGCAAATTTACAAGGAATATATCAAACGAGCCTCACCAATGAAATTTACTTTACCAAGCAGTAAAGCTATTCAATGGGTAGGCATTAATAGTTATGGAAGTTGGGATTGTTCCAGCACCCGACAAATTCCGGTATGGCTTGATAACGGGCAACGTTATTGTAACGGCAGTGACGCAAAACCTAGTGTGTGGGATGCGCTCTCGTTTGATAAATCAAATTCGTCAGCACCTGCGGATGAATCCGAAGGGCAAGCATTACCAAGTGAAGAAATTGCACCAAGAGAATAACCCGATGATTTGGAAAAAAAATACAACCTTAGAACAACTTAATCACCTATGCCAAGATTCCGCTGTAGGGTATTTAGGGATTCGCTTTACTGCTCAAGGTGAAAATTGGTTGGAAGCGGCCGTGCCGGTCAACAAACATACAATCCAACCCTTCGGCTTATTGCATGGAGGGATTTCCGCAACCTTGGCGGAAACACTCGCCTCTGCCGCAGCGCTGCTTTGTTGTGAAGAGAATCAAGTTCCTGTCGGAGCCGAACTGAATATTAGCCATTTAAAAGGCATCAAACAGGGTTTTGCAAAAGCTAGAGCAACACCGTTACACCTAGGCAGAGAAAGCCAAGTGTGGCAAATAGAACAATATAATCAAACGGATGAGCTATGTGCTGTCGCACGGCTGAATATTAGATTACTAATGAAACAGAGTAATAGACAAAATAGTTGCTAAGAATAATTCAAAATATTCATTAGCAACCATTTTGTCTACTATGCCCAACATTTTAAACCACTGTTTAGTAACAAATTTGTCTATTACACTACACAAAAAATAAACCCGCTTTGCCGGCGGGTTCAAAAAATCAATTATTTCGCACAACCGCACGTATTGACTTTATCTTCAAAACGACGGGCTGCTTCGTCCCAGTTCACTACGTTCCAAAACGCTTTGATGTAATCCGGACGGCGGTTTTGGTAATTTAAGTAGTAAGCGTGTTCCCACACATCTAAACCTAGAATCGGGTAGCCTGAAACGCCTGCTACATCTTTGCCCATTAATGGTGAATCTTGGTTAGCCGTTGAAACCACAGATAATTTACCATTTTCTAACACTAACCACGCCCAGCCTGAACCGAAACGGGTTGCCGCTGCTTGTTCAAATTGTGCTTGGAATGCTTCAACAGAGCCAAAATCACGAACGATTGCATCTTTTAATGCCCCTTGTAAAGTTGTGCCTGTTTTTAAACCTTTCCAAAATAATGTGTGGTTTACGTGGCCGCCAACATTGTTACGTACTGCAACACGTTTTTCTGCCGGAACTTGTTCAAGGTTTGAAATTAATTTTCCCGGGCATTGCTCAAGTAATTCAGGATAAGCTTCTAATGCTGCATTTGCATTGTTGATATACGCTTGGTGGTGTTTAGAGTGGTGGATTTCCATAGTTTTTGCATCGAAATGCGGCTCTAACGCATCATAAGCGTAGCCTAATTCTGGTAATGTGTATGCCATTTTCTACTCCTTAAAAATAATTGGTAATATTTGAGTATAAACTCACCGCTTATGGTATCAAAGAATAGGCAGGGAATACATAGTTTTTTGATCTAACGCAAAATAAAAGCATATCCGTGATACAATTCGCCGATATCAAGTAAAATCGGTCAATATCAATGTCATAGGAGAATATTTATGGAACAAGAAACACTCAATCGTCGTCCCATCAGCTCTCGCAGTAACAAGTGGATTGTCCGCTTTGCCGCATTTCTTGCTCGTCGGAATTCTCCGACCCCAAATCAAATTTCTTGCTTTAGTGTTTTGTTTGCGCTTTTAGGTGCTACGGCACTTTTACTTTTTCCAATCACACACTATGCGATGTTAATTTTTACCATTCTTGGCATTCAATTACGTTTATTATGCAATTTATTAGACGGTATGGTTGCTGTTGAAGGCGGTAAAAAAACCGCTGTCGGTGATATTTTTAACGAATTTCCCGACCGTATTGCCGATAGTGTTTTATTGATTGCATTAGGCTATGCCGTCGGGCTTTCGTGGCTAGGGTGGTTAGCAGCACTATTAGCCATGGCAACGGCGTATATTCGTGTGTTCGGCGGCAGTCTAGGTTTTCCACAAAGTTTTAAAGGCCCCATGGCAAAACAACACAGAATGGCGGTGTTGACTTTGGCTTGCTTATTTACTCTGTTTGAAATGTTCTATTGGCAAACTGCCTATAGTCTGACCGTCGGTTTAATTGTCATCACATTAGGCAGTGCTTGGACTTGCGTAACCAGAACTCAATTGATTATTGCCCAATTGGAAGCGAATAAACGCAAAGAATCATAAACATAAAATTACAACTTTTGCAAAAAACCATTTGACAAAGCAAACGTTTTCGACGATTCTTCCACCCGTTTTCACGCTTAATTTTAGAGATTAACCATGAACCGTTTTTCTATGACAACCATTACCACGATTATTACCATTATGTGCCAACATAGTGCGGGTGTTCGTGGCTAGAAAACGGAACAAAATTCACCGAAACCCGCTTTAACAAGCGGGTTTTTTTGTAACAAAATTTGCAAACATTAAACAATTATCTTCAGGAGAAACTATGCGAGTTCTAAAATTTGGAGGCACATCTTTAGCCAATCCGGAACGCTTTTTACAAGCTGCCGACATCATCGAAAAGGCACATTTGGCAGACCAAGCCGCTGGCGTACTATCCGCCCCCGCTAAAATCACTAACCATCTTGTCGCCATTGTCGATAAAGCCCAAGCAGGCGAATCCTACGAATCTCATCTCACCGAAGCCACCGACATTTTCAACAACATCATCAACGGATTATATGCGGTCAATAACAATTTCGACCGTGAAGGGTTAAGTGCCTTTATCAAAACGGAATTAGACGACATCTGCAACATTGCAGCCGAAGCC
>JBGXMX010000173.1:0-8757 GCA_041809245.1 Glaesserella sp. | reverse complement strand
CACAAAACTGACCGCTTGAGTGGATATCAGACGTGAAATAGAAGAAAAGGGATAAAACGGCAAAAAATAAACCCACTTTTGACTGGAAGTCTGAAAAGGTGGGTTTGTCAGTGGTCTGAAGCCTCTGACTAATCAGAGGCTCTTTTCTATTAACGTACTAAGGAGGTATATTATGACGTTTAAATTAGTTGGCGGAATGGACGGGACTCGAACCCGCGACCCCCTGCGTGACAGGCAGGTATTCTAACCAGCTGAACTACCACTCCGCAGCGAACGAGGCGTATATTAATGATTTCACTATCGACCGTCAAATACTTTTTCGAAAAAAGATATTAATTGACTTTTTACTATACAAACTGTTGTATTTTTAATTGATAGTTGCATTTTCTGCAGTCAATTCTTTTAACCATAAACAGTTACCTTTCGATTTTTTATTGATTAATTCCAGATACGCTAAGTGTGCCTTTAACTCTTCTTCATTCGGGTTAAGTAAAATTAAATTGGAAGTATCCATTACCATAGGTTGGTAACTTTGTTCCGTTGTTGTGTTAACGACTTGCTCGTGTTCTTCATCGGCTAACAAAGCAATTTGCCCGCCTGTCATCATTAAAAAGACATCAGCAAGAATCTCCGCATCCAGTAAAGCACCATGCAGTACACGTTTACTGTTATCAATTCCCAAGCGATCGCAAAGTGCATCTAAGTTGTTACGTTTGCCGGGATACATTTTACGTGCAAGTTGCAAACTATCTGTAACCGAACACATTTCACCTACTTTGGCAGGAGGATTCGGGAGAAATGAAAATTCGTGATCGATAAAGCCAACATCGAAGGGAGCATTGTGAATAATGAGTTCCGCACCTTGAATAAACGAAATGAATTCATCAGCAATTTCGGCAAAGACAGGCTTATCTGCGAGCATTTCATTGGTAATACCGTGCACTTGAATTGCTTCGGCATCAACCTCACGCGGAGGCTTAATATAGACATGAAATGTTCGCCCGGTTAAGCGACGATTAATGACTTCAACAGCGCCAATTTCAATAATATTGTGTCCGATGTGAGGAGCACCATTGAAATTCATCCCTGTTGTTTCGGTATCCAGTACAACTTGGCGTAGTATTTGCTGTTCGCTCATTATTATCCTTTTATAGATATATCTAAAAAATGTTGGAAATATTCAAATTTATTGCGGTGGCATGGCAGGTTTTGTGTCGAATAAACATGGATAGAGGCTATTCATTTTATCTGCCCACTGCTGTAATTCTGACATGCAAGAATATTTTTCTGCACTGGTAACATTGGCTCTAAACAGTAAAAAATCAATTAAACAAACGCAATACAAGGTACCAATATTAAATTCTGTACCGAATTGTTGAATTTCCTGAGCAATAAGCCGTAATGATCGTTCGTTTCGCTCTTCAATTTGCTGATGGCGACTTACCCACCACTCTGATTCCGGGCGAAACATACGCTCCGGTAGTACAAGCCCGACTAGGTTCTCCAATACTCCTTCGGCAAGAGCATAAAGCTTAAGAATTTGCCAACGTTTCTCATTTTTAGGGAACAGTGTTGGTTGCTGCCCTATCTCATCTAAATATTCAGCAATAAGCCTACTATCATATAACCATTCGCCATTATCAAGTTGTAATGCAGGAACACGCCCTAAAGGATTATCCTTGTTATGTGGTGCATCTGTAGAAAAAGCACGTGTAACAAGCAATAATTCGATTTCGTCCTGTAATTGATGGTAATGAGCCACCGCACGAACTTTACGAACAAAAGGGCTTGTTGTTGAATACCAGAGTTTCATATTAACACCTATAAAGTAGTTGCAATAAGGAAATAGTTATACACCGCTTATACAAAAATCCCCAACCAATGGCCGGGGATTTTTTATTTTATCGTAAATTACTCAGAAACGATGTTGATAGTCACAACTGCATTGACTTCAGCATGTAAGTGTAATTTCACTTCGTGTTCGCCGATAGCACGTAATGCACCTTCCGGTAAACGAACTTCTGATTTAGTTACTGCTACGCCTGCTGTAGATACTGCATCAGCGATATCACGCGCACCGACAGAACCGAATAAACGACCGTCATCACCTGCTTTAGAAGTGATTACGATTGCTGCTAAGTTAGCGATTGCTGCCGCACGAGCTTGTGCTGCAGATAACGCTTCTGCCGCTTTCGCTTCTAATTCTGCACGACGTGCTTCAAAGTGAGCGATGTTTACTGCAGTTGCCATAACCGCTTTACCTTGTGGGATTAAGTAGTTACGTGCAAAACCTGCTTTAACAGTTACTTGGTCACCAACGGTACCAAGTTGAGCAACTTTGTCTAATAAAATAACTTGCATTGTACTCTTCCTCTCTTATTACTGATGGTTGTCAGTGTATGGAAGTAACGCAAGGTAGCGAGCGCGTTTGATTGCACGGGCTAATTGACGTTGATACTTCGCACGAGTACCTGTGATACGGCTTGGAACAATTTTGCCGCTTTCTGAAATATAGTTCTTTAATGTAGCGATATCTTTGTAATCGATTTCAACAACATTTTCCGCTGTGAAACGGCAGAACTTACGACGACGGAAATAACGTGCCATTTTGGCTTCTCCTAATCTATAAATTCAATCTGTTCGGTGTGTAAGACTAATTGATTTAAACCGTTGTAGTCTTTGTGAGTATGGATAAATCCTTTTACTCGAACTTTCCCACCGACCTTCATTTGTTGGGTTATAAAACTAAATTGATTGCCTGCTAAAACCACTTGGATTTTACACCACGCTTGGCGTTCTAAATTCACTTCTTTTTGGCTTGAACGATGTTCTAAGTAAAAAGAGTAAGTCGGAATACCTATCGGGCTTAGGCTTTGTTTAATCGTTGTCGCGACAGTACCGCTTAAGATTAAACAGTTATCAATAGACGAATTACTCGTCTGCATCCTCAGCTTCAACTTCTACTAAAGCTTCTGGAGCTTTACGCTCATCTTTTGCTTTAAGCATTGGTGATGCTTCTGTCACCGCTGCTTTAGTGTGTAACACTAAGCTGCGAAGAACTGCATCGTTGTAACGGAAGTTAGTTTCTAACTCATCGATTACGTTTTGTGGAGCTTCTACATTCATTAACACATAGTGTGCTTTGTGAAGTTTGTTGATTGGGTAGGCTAATTGACGACGACCCCAATCTTCTAAGCGATGAACTTGACCGCCTGCTTCTGTAACGGAAGCGGTATAACGCTCAATCATACCAGGTACTTGTTCGCTTTGGTCCGGGTGAACCATAAAAACGATTTCGTAGTGACGCATTGTCGATCCTTACGGGTTAACAGCCTCCAAGGTTGCCAGTCACCAGCGTTGGAAGCAAGGATTAAAAAAACAGGTGTGACTGAAGCCGTGCATTATACGCACTAAATGGTATTTTGCAAGTTTAAAGAAAAAACAGCCATAGTATGGTTAAACTACTATGGCTATTCAGTAAGAAAAAACGATTTAAATAAATACGTAATCGCTGGCTTGATATCCTTGGGGAATTTGCTGTTTATCATCAAAAGTAACGAATTCCCAAGCACTTTGATTAGCTAATACCGCCCTAAGCAATTTATTATTTAATCCATGACCTGATTTATAAGCTTTGAAATCACCCAAAATGTTGTAACCGCACATAAACAGATCACCTACGGCATCCAGCATTTTATGGCGAACAAGCTCATCTTTAAAACGTAAGCCTTCCTCGTTCAATATACGATATTCATCAAGCACAATGGCATTATCCAAACTTCCGCCTAAAGCAAGACCGATAGATTGAAGATATTCTACGTCTTTCATAAAGGTAAAAGTTCTTGCTCGGCTCAGTTGTTGAATAAAATGCTGTGCAGAAAATTCCATTTTGTAGTTACGCACTTCTTTGGTGATCATCGGATGCGTAAAGTCAATTGTGAAATCAAGTCTTAAACCGTGACTATACGGCTTAAATTCAGCCCACTTATCTCCTTCTTCAACCCGTACCGTTTGTTTAATACGGATGAATTTCTTCGGTGCATTTTGTTCTTCAATGCCTGCATCTAATAATAGATAGATAAACGGACTCGCACTCCCATCCATAATCGGAATTTCGGGCGCATCAACTTCAACAATTAAGTTATCTAAACCTAATGCAGACATTGCGGCATTTAAATGTTCAACAGTTGAAATACGAACACCATCATCATTGATCATACAAGTACAAAGGGTGGTATCACGAATAGAATCAGCACTTGCAGGGAAATAAACGACAGGGTTAAGATCTGTTCTTGCATAAATAATCCCTGTATTCGCCGGCGCAGGACGTAACGTTAAGGTCACTTTCTTGCCGCTATGCAAGCCGATACCTGTGACTTTTGCCGCTTGTTTAAGGGTTCTTTGTTTAATCATATCTATTCCTTACTATCACCTATTTATCCATTATTTCTCATGAAACCCGGAATATTTTGTGGTGAAAATAATTGAGAATTATCCACTTGCTGAGGTCGTTGCTGTACCGCTACTTGTTGAGGCTGTTGAGCAAATTGATTCGGCTGAGGATATCCTGAATTCATAAAAGTCGATGATTGTTGCATTACTTGCTGTTGCTGAATATACCCGGACTGGTGTATTTGTTGCACCGGTGCTTTAACCGGCATTAATAATGTTTCATCCGGTTGTCCGATACCTGTTGCAACAAGAGTTACGCGAATTTTCCCTTCCATTTCAGGATAAAAAGCAGAACCGAAAATAATCGCTGCATCAGGATCTGCAAAACTGGTCACATATTCCATAATGGTGTTCACTTCAGCAAGTTCAATATCATAGCCTGAAGAAATGTTCACAAGAATACCTTTTGCACCTGATAAATCGACATCTTCTAATAATGGGCTTGCCACAGCTTCTTTTGCTGCATTTTCTGCACGATTTTCACCGTCAGCAATACCTGTTCCCATCATTGCCCTGCCCATTTCAGACATTACTTTTTTCACGTCTGCAAAGTCAACGTTAACCAGCCCTTCTGATGTAATCATATCCGTAATACCCAATACCGCATTACGTAATACATCATTTGCAACACCAAAGGCTTCATTAAATTTGACATTTTTTGGTAAAACTTTTAGTAATTTATCATTTTGAATAATAATCAGAGAATCAACATGCTTAGCAAGCTCTCGAATACCTTGATCAGCATAGCCTGAGCGTTTTCTACCTTCAAAAGTAAACGGCTTGGTTACAATACCAACAGTTAATGCACCCTGACTTTTTGCGATTTCAGCAATAACCGGTGCGGCACCTGTTCCGGTACCACCGCCCATACCTACCGCAATAAAGACCATGTCAGCACCGGCTAACATATTAGTTAATGCTTCACGATCTTCTTCTGCAGCTTGATGACCGACATTCGGATCCGCCCCTGCACCAAGCCCTTTTGTAACACTTGCACCTATTTGAATGGTATTGCGTACTGCACTACTGCGTAACACCTGAGCGTCTGTATTTACAGAAAAAAACTCTACACTACCAATATTCTCAGATGAACTGCTTTCAACCATATGGTTCAATGCATTACCGCCACCGCCGCCAACACCTATGACTTTAATGACCGCATCTTGTGTGGGTTCAAAAATAGGTTCGAACATTCTGATACTCCCTAACAAGAATGAATTTACATTCACTCTTTTTTATTAAAAACTTGATTTTACCCAATTATATAATTTCTTTGCTCCTCGACAAAAAATATCAAAGAAGCCACCAACTTTATCACCTAATTCACTACCATGCTCATCACTATTGTAATGATTATATTGTAATAAACCTAAAACCGTTGCATATTGTGGTTTATTCACATAGTCCGTTAATCCCGTAATATTAAGCGGATAACCAACGCGAACTTGCGAACCGAATACAGATTTTGCACATTCTACAATATCTTCTATTTGAGAACCACCACCCGTTAACACAATTCCGGCAATTAATTCTTGTTTTATTCCTTTTTGATAAAGTTCTTCGCGTAATTGCGCCAATTCACGCGCAATAATATCTAATAAATCGTTATAGCACTGCGCAGTTACATTAGACAGTTGTAGTTTGGTAAAAGTTCTTGTAACACGATCACCCAACCCCGAAACTTCAAATTTCTTTTCCGAAAAATGTGTTGGGGGTGAAATGGCACTACCATAATGTACCTTAATATTTTCAGCGCTTGAACGAGAGGTAGTAAAAACTTGGGCAATATAATCAGTCACATTATTTCCGCCAAACGGAATGACTTTACTAAAACGTAAAGCACCATCCGTATAAACCAAAATATCCATGGTTCCGCCACCAATATCAATTAAGCAGACACCTAATTCTCGCTCATCTTCAGTTAATACAGAATAACTAGAGGCTAATCCTGAAAAAACAATTTGATCAATTTTAAGTTTACTGCGCTCTACTGCATTTTTTAAATTTCTTACCCAATCATTATGACAAGCAATCAAATGCACATGCGCTTGTAAACGCATACCTGACAACCCTAAAGGATTTTTGGTCGCAGGTAATCTGTCCAGTTTATATTCTTGAGGAATAATATGTAACGTTTCTAATCCGTCAGGTAATTTAATCGAACGAGCAATATGAATTGCATTATCCAAATCCTCATTATTAACAGCTCCTGAAAGCGGAACGGTACCGTTTTCATTAAACGCAGTAATATGGGGACCCGAAAGCGCTAACGTGACCCCCATAATTTTACATTCCGAAATGGACTCCGCTTCTTCAATGGCTCTTTGTATGGATCCGACGACAGCATCAAGATCGACAACCGCCCCGCCTTGAACGCCTTTAGAAGGGGTAATGCCGGAGCCAATCACATTAATTACGCCATCGGGTAACACTTCACCGACAACAGCGACGACTTTATGCGTACCGATTTCAAGTCCAACAACAATTTTGGATTCTGCAACTTTTGTCATAATTTATATCTTTTCTAATTATTGTTTAATACCAAAGCCGACTGCGGCGCCATGCTCATAGCGCAAATCGACATAAGCCAGCCGTTTACCTTCAGGAATTTCAATTTCAGGGAAAATTGCCACAAAGCGATCAATTTTACTAATCCAATCACCCCGACCTAAACGCAGTTCCACCCCATTATCCAATACAATTGTCCAAGAGCCGCGATTATCCATCGAGACGGATTTCAAGCCCAAATTTCTCGAATTCACATCTTGCTTTATTTTAGACCATGCATGAAGGACGGCTTTTCCTTGCTCATCCGGTCCGGACAATATCGGCAATCCCTCACTCTCAAACCGATCTTTTGGTAAAGTAAAAATATTGCCCTGCGCAGAAATAAATTGATGTTCATTCCAAACCGCTACAGGATAATGCTCAAAAAGAGTAATACTCAATCTATCCGGATAAACCTTATGCACTATTGCATCTTTGACCCATGGAATTTCTAATAACTTAAGCTTAACTTCTTGAATATCCTGCTCAAAATAGCCTTTTAACTGCGGTTCTTTTGCAAGAATCTCACGAATGTCCGCATTGGTCGTAAATTGTGTTTTATGAGTAAGGGCATAAGAGCGAATTGGTGTTTTATCTAATAAAACCAACCAATTTGACCAATTCGTAACCAGTACAAAGAGTAAAACGGCGCATAATAGCACAATAATCGGCTTAATAAAGATAAGCCAATTTGTCGGATGATGCGGCTTGCTGACATTCGTTCTAATTACAGAAGCCGGTTTTCGCCGAAACACTGCGACCATTAAACGCTTAACTCCAACACTCGTTCAACTAAACGTTCAAAACTGTAACCGACTGTCGCAGCCGATTTCGGGAAGATACTATGGCTGGTCATGCCCGGGCTGGTGTTCACCTCAACCAAACGGAAATGGCCTTCACTGTCTTCCATTACATCAATTCGGCTCCAACCACGACAACCAACTACATCATAAGCCTGTTTCACTAACTTAGCGACTTCCGCTTGGCGTTCAGCATTTAACGCCGGCACAACATATTGAGTATTATCCGAAATATATTTCGCATGGTAGTCATAAAACTCACCGTCCGGAATAATTTGTACCGCCGGCAATACTTCACCGTCAAGTACCGGCACGGAGTATTCTGCGCCTGCTAAATTTTCTTCCACCAATACAATGGAATCATACTTCAATGCTTCTTCAATCGCAGGCAGTAGCTGTTCTGCAGTTTTCACTTTGCTCACACCGACACTTGAACCTTCGCTCGCCGGTTTCACAAACAACGGCAAACCTAATTTTGCAATAATTTCATCGGAATTGACCGCTTGTCCACGGCGTACCACTTCCATTGCTGCTGTTGGTAAACCAACTGCATTCCACAATAATTTAGTGCGGAATTTATCTAAGGTAATCGCTGAAGCCATTACGCCACAGCCTGTATATGGAATGCCTAATTGTTCCAATGCTCCTTGTAATACGCCATTTTCACCGATACCACCGTGAAGAATATTAAATACACGCTGAATCCCTTTTTCTTTTAATTTTTCAATCGGAAATTCTTTTGTATCAATCGCTTCAACGTTGTAGCCTAAACTTTGTAAGGCTTCAAAGACCGATTTACCTGAATTAAGCGAAACTTCACGCTCTGCTGAAACGCCACCAAATAACACCGCAATTTTTTCGTTTTTTAAGCTCATTATTTTTTACCTTATTTGGTTTATAAATTTATCTATTCCCCCCTTTGGAAAAGGGGGGCTAGGGGGGATTTTTAATTAATTTG
>JBGXMX010000172.1:0-6181 GCA_041809245.1 Glaesserella sp. | reverse complement strand
TGGTTGCGATTCGTCATTCTCACCAACTCGATCCGAACAACTTTGAGCTGGCAAGTTGGAGTGCGGGTTTACAGATGGCACCGATTACCTTTGAAGAACTGCTGATTGCTTGGCGTTATGCGCAAGAAAAATTAGATTTGGAACAATTTCATCTTCTGTGGGACGGCATTGAAATGGTGGAAATTCTCCACAGCCTGAATATGGATGACGACAGCCTTGTGGCGGCACTGCTTTTCCCTTTAGTCAAAAATCACATCATCGATTTGGCTCAAGTAAAAGAACATTTTGATAACCACGTCAAAAATTTGGTTAAGGGTGTGGTTGAAATGGATAACATCCGCCAACTCAATGCCAGCCATGCTTCCGATTTACAAATCGATAATATCCGCCGTATGTTATTGGCGATGGTTGATGATTTCCGTTGTGTGGTTATTAAATTAGCCGAGCGGATTGTCTATTTGCGCAATGTCGAGCGTTATAGCGAAGAGGATTTGGTCTTAGCCGCCAAAGAGTGCGCCCATATTTATGCGCCTTTAGCCAACCGTTTGGGGATCGGGCAGTTGAAATGGGAGCTGGAAGATTACTGTTTTAGGGCGTTACATCCGCAAGAATACCGCCAAATTGCCAAATATGATCTTGCAGAACGCCGCTTGGATCGTGAACGTTACATTGCAAATTTTGTCTCGGATCTGAGCGCTTGTTTGACAGAACAGATCGAGGGCGTACAGGTTTACGGTCGACCGAAACATATTTATAGCATTTGGAAAAAAATGCAGAAAAAACAACTGAAATTCAATCAGTTATTTGATGTAAGAGCGGTACGGGTGATCGTGCCGACACTGGAAGATTGCTATACCGCACTCGGCATGGTGCATACCCGTTATAAGCATTTGCCGGAGCATTTTGACGATTATATTGCAAATCCTAAGCCGAACGGCTATCAGTCGATTCATACGGTGGTATTGGGTGAAGGCGACAAAACCATTGAGGTGCAGATTCGTACACAAAAAATGCACGATGATGCCGAACTGGGTGTTGCCGCTCACTGGAAATATAAAGAAGGTGCTGCGGCAGGGCGTTCGGGCTATGAAGAGAAAATCGTTTGGTTGCGTAAGCTGTTAGATTGGCAGAAAGATATTGCCGATTCGGGCGATGTGGTTGCAGAAATGCGCTCACAGGTCTTTGACGATCGGGTTTATGTCTTTACGCCAAAAGGCGAGGTGGTCGATTTACCTAAAAATGCCACACCGCTTGATTTTGCCTATGCGATTCACAGTGAAGTCGGACACCGTTGCATTGGAGCGAAGGTTGCCGGCCGTATTGTGCCTTTTACCTATATTTTGCAGATGGGCGATCAGGTGGAGATCATCACCCAAAAAAATCCGAATCCAAGCCGTGATTGGTTAAACCCAAACCAAGGCTTTGTGAATACGCCTCGAGCAAGATCGAAAATTATTGCATGGTTTAAAAAATTAGACCGTGAAAAGAATATTCCGTTAGGTAAAGAAGCGCTTGAAGCCGAAATGACCCGTTTGGGATTTACTCAAAAGCAGATCGAAGAATATGGGCTACCCCGTTATAATTTGAAGAATATTGACGATCTCTATTCGGCAATCGGCGGCGGTGATATTCGTCTGCATCAATTAATCCACTACCTACAAACCAAACTGATTAAACCGACCGCCGAACAAGAAGATGAGGCGATTTTAAAACAGGTTGCCAATAAAGCGAACCATACACCCAAAGCAACCCGTAGCGGATTTGTCGTGGTCGAAGGAGTCGGGAATTTAATGCACCATATCGCCCGTTGTTGTCAACCGATTCCGGGGGATGAAATTGTCGGTTACATTACCCAAGGTCGTGGGATTTCGATTCACCGCGCCGATTGTGAGCAGTTGTTTGATTTACAAAGCAGTAGCCCGGAGCGTGTGGTCGAGGCAGAATGGGGAAGTAATTATAATGCCGGCAAATTTAATCTAACTATTCGGGTTATTGCAAACGATCGTAACGGTTTACTGCGTGATGTCAGCGGCATAATGGCAAATGAAAAGGTCAATGTGCTGGGCGTTTCAAGCCGAACCGATACCAAACGGGGCATTGCTACGATGGATATTCAAATCGAATTAAATAATGTAGAAATGTTAGATAAGTTACTCAAACGAGTTATGCAGATTGACGATGTCATTGACGCAAAAAGATTATCTAATTAAAAAATTTAGCAAGGAAACCGCATGCAACAATTAGTCATTTTAGGATCAACCGGCTCAATCGGGCAAAGTACCCTTTCTGTGGTTGAACACAATCCCGAGCGATATCAAGTTTTTGCTTTAGTCGGCGGTAAAAACGTAGAGCTGATGACGGCGCAATGTCAGCAGTATCGCCCCCGTTTTGTCGCTTTAGACGATGAACAAGCGGCTGCAAAATTACGCCAAAATTTGACCGCTTGTCAATTAAGTATCGAAGTGCTTTCAGGGCAAAAAGCCATTTGTGAATTAGCCTCTCACCCTGAAGTAGATATGGTGATGGCAGCGATTGTCGGAGCTGCAGGGTTACTACCGACCCTGTCCGCAGTAAAGGCGGGTAAGAAAGTGTTATTAGCCAACAAAGAGTCGCTTGTTACCTGCGGGCAGATTTTTATTGATGAAGCCCGAAAATCCGGCGCACAGCTATTACCTGTAGATAGTGAACACAATGCCATTTTCCAATCTTTACCGCCAACAGCGCAAGAAAAAGTAGGATTTTGCCCGCTTGCAGAACTAGGCGTGAGCAAAATTATTCTCACCGGCTCAGGCGGCCCGTTTAGAACCAAAGCATTAACGGAATTTGATTCTATTACACCGGCGCAAGCCGTGGCTCACCCCAATTGGTCAATGGGGAAAAAGATCTCCGTCGATTCCGCAACCATGATGAACAAAGGCTTGGAATATATTGAAGCCCGCTGGTTATTTAATGCAAGAGAAGATGAAATGGAGATTATTATTCATCCTCAATCGATCATTCACTCCATGGTTCGTTATACGGATGGCAGCGTGATTGCACAAATGGGAAATCCAGACATGAGAACCCCGATTGCTCATACTATGGCATATCCCGAGCGGATTTACGCCGGTGTAGCGCCATTGGATTTCTTCAGACTAAAAGAATTAACATTCATCGAGCCTGATTTCGCTCGCTACCCTAACTTAAAATTAGCCATTGAAGCCTTTGCAGAAGGACAATATGCGACTACGGCAATGAATGCGGCAAACGAGGTTGCGGTGGATGCGTTCTTAAACGAACGAATTCGTTTTACCGATATTGTACAAATCAACCGTACCGTTGTTGAAAATATTGCACCGATTGCCGTTAGAGAAATTGCCGATGTATTACACATCGACAAACTGGCAAGGGAACTTGCAAACCAAGCGGTACTTCAGAGCTAAGTTACAGCTCTGAAAGTACATCTAAAGCGTGGCTCAGTTTTTTCACCGGATAAATCTGCATACCTTCAATCGGTTTTTTCGGCATATTCCCGGCTGGAATAATGGCACGCTTAAAGCCATGTTTAGCCGCCTCACTAATCCGCTCTTGCCCGCTTGGTACAGGGCGGATTTCACCCGCCAACCCCACTTCTCCAAAGACTACCAAATCCTGCGGTAAAGGGCGATTTCTAAAACTTGATACCAAAGCCAGCAGTAAAGCTAAATCGGCACTGGTTTCAGTGACTTTAACGCCTCCAACCACGTTAACAAACACATCTTGATCCGACATTTGTAAACCGCCGTGACGATGAAGCACGGCGAGCAATAACGCCAAACGGTTTTGTTCTAAACCGACCGCAACCCGCCGAGGATTGGCTAACATGGAGTGATCGACTAAAGCTTGAATTTCAACGAGAAGAGGGCGTGTTCCTTCCCATAACACCATGACGGAACTGCCTGAGGTTTGCTCTTCACTACGGCTTAAAAAAATGGCGGAGGGATTTTTGACCTCTTTTAAGCCTTGCTCCGTCATGGCAAATACACCAAGTTCATTGACAGCGCCAAAGCGGTTCTTATGGCTGCGTAATGTACGATAACGTGAATCGGCTTCACCTTCTAACAATAACGAAGCGTCAATGGCATGTTCCAGCACTTTCGGACCCGCTAAGGTTCCGTCTTTGGTGACATGGCCTACCATAATGATGGCAACTTGGCGTGTTTTAGCGTAACGAGTAAGAAAAGAGGCACATTCTCTAACCTGCGCCACACTGCCCGGAGAAGATTGAATATCAGCTAAATGCATCACTTGAATGGAGTCGATCACAATCAGTTTCGGCTTTTCTTGATCTGCCAGATTACAAATATGTTCTACCGATGTTTCAGACAGCATTTTTAGATGCTCTGTCGGTAAACCTAAACGATGCGCACGCATCGCAACTTGTTGTAACGACTCCTCACCCGTGACATAGAGTGTCGGTACATGGCGAGATAAGCCACACATTACTTGAAGCAACAAGGTACTTTTCCCCGCCCCCGGATGCCCACCGATTAAAATGGCACTACCGGGTACAATCCCGCCGCCTAAAACCCGATCCAGCTCATGAAAGCCACTGCTAAACCGAGGAACTTCTTGTAAATCAATGTCGGCGAGCGTTTGTATTTTGCCGGAAGTTTCACCCGCATAGCCACTGAAACGATCGCCCTTACTTTCTTGTTTGGCTGAAATCAAACGTACTTCGCTAATGGTGTTCCACGCAAGACAGGCTTTACACTGCCCCATCCAGCGCGCATATTCTGCGCCGCAATCATTACATACATAAGCCGTTTTCGGTGCCTTTGCCATATTAACCTCATCTGTTGCTTTAATAGGGTGCATGATAGCAAAATACTGTTTGAATAAACAGTTTCTGATTTTATTTTTTCGACGCAGATCGAAAAACGTCACTTTGCCCGTCGCTTTTTTTCATAAATCCGCCACACTGTTATCGGCGCAATATAGCGCTTCATTGAAAGGAACCACCATATGAGAATTCGACCAATACAAAAAGCATTTACGCTAATTGAATTAATGATCGTGATTGCCATCATTGCAATTTTAGCGACGATTGCAATTCCTTCTTATAACAGTTACACACAAAAAGCAGCGCTTTCCGAGTTACTGCGGGCATCCGCCACATATAAATCGGATGTCGAAATTTGTATCTACAATACAGGCGCTATCACAGGCTGCTCCGCCGGAGCTCACGGTATTCAAGCCAGTAAAAGTGATAGCACAGATACCAAATATTTGAAATCCATCACCGTTTCTAACGGTGAAATCACAGTCGATGGCAAAGGCAGTGTCGACGGTTATGGCTATACCATGAAAGCGACATTGACGAACAACAACATTACATGGGCAACAACGTGTAAAGGCAAAAATAATGATATTAGCCTGTTCCCGGCTAATTTCTGTTCAACCTCAGCGACGACCTCAACAACAGCAACCACAGGAAACTAACGATGGATGGGCAATATACCGTATGCGAGCAAGGAACCGAGAGAACATTTAGCATTTCCCCTTTATTATGGGAGAAAAATTGTGCCGATAAACAGCTATTATTACGTTGTTTAGCCGTACCGCTACAAGAAAATGAGAAAACCTTGTGGCTTGCCGTTGATGATTTGAATAACCTCAACGCCTTAGAACTCTTTACCTTTATGACGCATAAACAGGTTGAGCCTATTTTAATTGCTTCCGAAGAATTAAAATATCTACTAAACGAATTATCGCCGGAAACGAATGCCGTATACGAACATCACGATGTCAGTTATACCTATACCGCTAATGATTCAACGACGTTAGACACCCACGATCCCGTCATTCAACTTCTTGAAGGGCTGTTTAAGTTTTGTTTGGCAAAAAATGCCTCCGACATTCATATTGAACCGCAAAACGCACGCTTACAGATTCGGCTTAGAATTGACGGGGTATTACATGTTTATAAAACTTTATCGACTCATTTCAGTTCTCGCCTGATTTCTCGCATAAAACTGTTAGCCAAATTAGATATTAGCGAGTCCCGCTTGCCGCAAGACGGACAGTTTACTTTCACCACAACACTGTCCGAGACCTTAGATTTTCGGGTTTCAACCCTGCCTACAGCCCATGGTGAAAAAGTCGTGTTGCGGTTACAGAAAAACAAGCCGACACACTTTGATTTTCTTACATTAGGCTTTAC
>JBGXMX010000171.1:0-3340 GCA_041809245.1 Glaesserella sp. | reverse complement strand
CAATATTGGCTTTCTCATTATGTCCCCCAATATTGTAGGTTTCGCCCACAACACCTTCCGTAACCACTTTATATAATGCACGAGCGTGATCTTCTACAAATAACCAGTCACGAATTTGCATACCATTTCCATATACTGGTAATTTTTTACCTTCTAACGCATTTAAAATCATTAACGGGATCAATTTCTCAGGGAAATGGAACGGACCATAGTTATTTGAGCAGTTAGTTACAATGGTTGGTAGACCATAGGTACGTAACCAAGCTCGAACTAAGTGATCGCTTGAGGCTTTTGAAGCGGAATAAGGGCTAGAAGGGGCATAAGGCGTAGTTTCAGTAAAGAGATCGTCTGAGCCTTCCAAATCACCATAAACCTCATCGGTTGAAATGTGATGGAAGCGGAAAGTTGATTTTCTTTCTTCAGATAAATTATTCCAATAAGCTCGAGCTACTTCTAATAGAGTATAAGTTCCGACAATATTGGTTTCAATAAAAGCAGCTGGCCCATCAATAGAGCGGTCAACATGGCTTTCTGCAGCAAGGTGCATAACAGCATCAGGTTGATGTTGTGCAAAAACACGTTCTAATGCGGCTTTATCACAAATATCAACTTGTTCAAAAGCATAACGTGGATCGTTTGAAACGGATTCGAGTGATTCTAAATTACCAGCATAGGTTAATTTATCGACGTTAATAACTGAATCTTGGGTATTATTGATGATATGACGAACAACCGCTGAACCGATAAAACCGGCTCCGCCTGTGATGAGAATTTTCATATTTAATTTTAGTCAACTAAAAATTCTAGGAGTATACTATTTATCAGCCCAATTAGCTATTTTTAAAAGAGCTTACTGTTAAATATTATCCCATTGCCCTTCCCCCATAATTGTTAGATAATGCACCACTTTTTGAAAATTTGATGTAGGACAATAAATGAGTGAGATAAATGTGCCTCTAATCTTTACCGATGCCGCAGCAAGAAAGGTAAAAAGTCTAATTGAAGGGGAAGATAATCCAAACCTACGTTTGCGTGTGTATATCACTGGTGGCGGATGTAGCGGGTTCCAGTATGGCTTTACTTTTGATGATCAGATAAACGATGGTGATTTGACCATTGAGAACCAAAACGTCGGTTTGGTCGTTGACCCGATGAGTTTACAGTACTTAATTGGCGGTACCGTTGATTATGTGGAAGGGTTGGAAGGTTCACGCTTTGTGGTGCAAAATCCGAATGCAAGCTCCACCTGCGGTTGTGGCTCTTCTTTCAGTATTTAGTTGGTTGAAGCCTTATTCGTTAGAATAAGGCTTCACTTTTTGGTTTTGTAAATTTTTTCAAAAATTTGACCGCTTGTTACGGTTAATTCATGTATAAACCACCGTTGACATGGATGGTTTCACCGTTGATATAGGCCGCATCATCAGAAGCCAAGAATGCTACCGCTTTTGCAATGTCTTGTGCTGAACCAAGCTTGCCAGCCGGAATTTGGCTTAAAATCGCATTTTTTTGATCTTCGGTAAGTTCGTCTGTCATATCCGTTGCAATAAAACCTGGAGCAACCACGTTTACGGTTACGCCACGAGAAGCGACTTCTTTCGCTAGTGATTTAGAAAAACCGACAAGACCCGCTTTTGCCGCACAGTAGTTGGTTTGACCTGGATTACCCATTGAGCCGACCACCGAACCAATAGAAATAATACGACCGCCTTTTTTCATCATCGGGCGTAAAACAGCTTTAGATAAACGGTAAATTGAGGTTAAGTTGGTTTGAATAATATCGAACCAATCATCTTCTTTCATACGCATTAATAAACCGTCACGGGTAATCCCTGCGTTATTAACGAGAATATCAATGTCGCCAAACTGTTCTTTAATTTGTGCAAGTACTTGCTCAATTGAGGTAAGGTCAGCAACATTTAACACTAAGCCTTTGCCTTTGTCGCCTAAGTAAGCTGAGATTGCCTCCGCCCCTTTTTCTGACGTTGCCGTGCCGATAACGAATGCACCTTTAGATACTAATTCTTCAGCGATTGCACGCCCAATCCCACGAGTTGCCCCCGTGACTAATGCGATTTTGTTTTGCATATATTTTTCCTTTGTAGGTCGGGCATTTATGCCCAACGTTTATTTATTGATGATTGTCGGGCATAAATGCCCGACCTACGATTAAATTGCATCAAACGATGCGACATCATTCACCGCTTTTGCCGATAACTCTTTCACAATGCGACTTGTTAAACCAGTTAAAACTTTATTCGGACCAATTTCATATAAGGTCGTCACACCATCTTGTGCCATTTTTTCGACGGTTTCCGTCCAACGCACAGGGCTATAAAGCTGGCGAACCAACGCATCACGGATTTTATCCGCATCGGTTTCAACGGTAACGTCCACGTTGTTAATCACCGGAACAAGCGGTGCGTTTAACGAAATATTTTGCAATGCTGCCGCTAATTTCTCTGCCGCTGGTTTCATTAAGGCACAGTGTGAAGGCACGCTCACCGCTAACGGTAATGCACGTTTTGCCCCAGCTTCTTTACATAATTCGCCAGCACGTTCCGCCGCCGCTTTCGTGCCGGCAATAACCACTTGACCCGGTGAGTTAAAGTTTACCGCTGAAACCACTTCGCCGATTTCACTTGCCGCTTGTTCGCACGCTTTGATGATCGCTTCGTTATCTAAGCCGATAATTGCAAACATCGCCCCTGTACCCGCAGGAACAGCACTTTGCATCGCTTGACCACGCAATTCCACTAATTTAATCGCATCTTGGAAATCCAATACACCAGCACAAACCAACGCAGAATATTCGCCCAAACTGTGTCCTGCCATTACAGCAGGTTTTTGCCCAGGGAATTTTTCTTGCCAAATACGATATAACGCAACAGAAGCCGCTAATAACGCAGGTTGAGTGCGCTCGGTTTTACCCAAATCTTCTGCTGTACCATTTTGGACTAAATCCCATAAATCATAACCAAGCACATCACTGGCTTGTTTGAAGGTTTGTTCTACCACAGGGTAAACAGGTGCAAGATCGGCAAGCATACCAACCGCTTGAGAACCTTGCCCTGGGAATACCATTGCAAATTTAGACATTGTTTGTTCCTCTTAATATAAATTTAAATCGTTGCTTTAACCATTCTTGAATACTGCCCAATCACATGCCAACCGAGTGCCTCATAAAGTGGTTTACCTTGTGCGCTGGCACACAATAATCCCGTCGTTGCGCCATTTTCTACGGCATCATTGGTCAGTAAATGCATGACTTGTGTCGCTAGCCCTTGGCGACGATAATTTTCGTTAGTTTCAATCAAATCAACCACCGCATAGCCGTTTTGAT
>JBGXMX010000170.1:0-5391 GCA_041809245.1 Glaesserella sp. | reverse complement strand
TATATTTGTAAATATTTTCAATCAATGTTCGAAAATTTGAAGTAGATAACATTTTTTTTTGGAGAATAACTCTATAATTCCCTCAGTGTTTAAATTTAATCTTTAATTATCTATCAATGAGGTGATTCTATGTCTAATCGTGTTATTCAAGAACTTGAGTTATTAGGTATTACTAATGTCAAAGAGGTTGTTTATAACCCTAGTTATGAGCAGCTCTTTGAGGAGGAGATGAAACCGGAACTCCAAGGCTTTGAAAAAGGTCGTTTGACTACTTCGGGCGCAGTGGCTGTAGATACGGGTATTTTTACCGGACGCTCTCCAAAAGATAAATTCATCGTGTTAGATGAAAACACAAAAGATACCGTTTGGTGGACAAGTGATGCGGTAAAAAATGATAACAAACCAATGAACCAAGCGACATGGCAAAGTTTAAAAGAGTTAGTCACCAAACAATTATCAAATAAACGTTTATTTGTGATTGACGCTTTCTGCGGTGCGAACCCTGACAGCCGTGTTGCGGTGCGTATTGTAACAGAAGTTGCGTGGCAAGCACACTTTGTGAAAAATATGTTTATCCGTCCGTCAGAAGCTGAATTAGCGAACTTCACACCAGACTTCGTGGTAATGAACGGTTCAAAAGTGACTAACCCGAACTGGAAAGAACAAGGTTTAAATTCTGAAAACTTCGTGGCATTCAACATCACTGAGAAAATTCAATTAATCGGCGGTACTTGGTACGGCGGTGAGATGAAAAAAGGTTTATTCTCCCTCATGAACTACTGGTTACCATTAAAAGGCATTGCATCAATGCACTGTTCTGCAAACGTAGGTGAAGATGGCGATGTAGCGGTGTTCTTCGGTTTATCAGGTACAGGTAAAACAACGTTATCTACCGATCCAAAACGTAAATTAATCGGTGACGATGAACACGGTTGGGACGATGACGGCGTATTCAACTACGAAGGTGGTTGCTATGCAAAAACCATTAACCTTTCTGAAGAAAATGAGCCGGACATCTATCGTGCGATTAAACGTGACGCATTGTTAGAAAACGTTGTGGTTCGTGAAGATGGTTCAATCGACTTCGCAGATGGTTCAAAAACAGAAAATACTCGTGTTTCTTACCCAATTTATCACATTGATAACATTGTTGAGCCGGTATCAAAAGCAGGCCATGCAACGAAAGTGATCTTCTTAACCGCAGACGCATTCGGTGTATTACCTCCGGTATCTAAATTAACGCCGGAACAAACCAAATACTACTTCTTATCCGGTTTCACAGCGAAATTAGCAGGAACAGAGCGTGGCGTAACTGAACCGACTCCAACATTCTCAGCATGTTTCGGTAAAGCGTTCTTATCACTTCACCCGACACAATATGCAGAAGTGTTAGTAAAACGTATGGAAGCATCAGGTGCACAAGCATACTTAGTGAACACAGGTTGGAACGGTACAGGTAAACGTATCTCAATCAAAGATACTCGCGGTATTATTGATGCGATTTTAGATGGCTCTATCGAAAAAGCAGAAATGGGTTCATTACCAATTTTCGACTTAGCAATTCCAAAAGCATTACCGGGTGTTGACCCTGCAATCTTAGATCCTCGTGATACCTATGCAGATAAAGCACAATGGCAAGCGAAAGCGGAAGATCTCGCAGGTCGTTTCGTGAAAAACTTTGAGCAATATGCAACCAACGATGAAGGTAAAGCATTAATTGCGGCAGGTCCTAAACTCTAACTTGTATAATTAATCTACAAAAAGGCTGGGAATTTGATTCTCAGCCTTTATTTTTGCGATCCGTATCGAAAATTCAGCAAAAATTTCTTACAACCCCATTATGAGTCGGCATACTTTGTATATCGTTTATTATCACATATGCTATGACTCTCGACCGCTTAATTTACTGCTTTGTAATTAGTCTTCTTCCAATTCTTTTTCTACCTTTTCCTGCACTTATCGGTGGGGGAATTGTAGCCGGATTGGTCATATTATTCGGACTATATCGACGCAATGTTTATTGCCTTATTTTAGGAGGAGGGATCTTATATGCTTATCTTTTGGTGATGGGGAAAAGTAATAAGGCAGATAATATTTCACCGCAAAAAACGCAAGAAGTGATTCAAATTGTTCAAATTCTAAAGCAACAGGAATATCAAACAGCTATTGCGAAGCGAATCAATGGAGAACGGCTTTATGTAACATGGCAAAGCTCTGAACCTTTGCTTTTAAATGCACATTATCAAGCAGAACTTACGATAAGACCGATTTCGACACGTTTAAATATCGGCAATTTTGATCGGCAAAAATGGTATTTTGCTCAGCATATTACAGCAACGGCGAGCCTGAAAGTAGCCAAAAAACTATCAAACCGCCATTTTTCTCTCCGTACCTCTTGGCTATATCGAGCCAAACAACAAACCGATCATTTACCGACACAAGGCTTACTTTTAGCCCTAGCTTTTGGAGAACGGGCTTGGCTTTCGCAACAACATTGGCAGGTATTCCAACAAACAACGACGGCACATTTAATTGCGATTTCAGGATTACATATCGCCCTAGCGATGGCTTTCGGATTTTGGTTTGCGAAAGGTGTTCAATGGATCTTTTTACGTTTTAGACTGGCTGCTGATTTGGCCTATTCTTACCTTTTTCCTCGCCTTATCGGATTTGGTTTCGCATTCTGTTATAGCTTTCTTGCCGGGTTTTCCATTCCAACTTTAAGAGCATTACTGGCTATTAGTTTAGTGCTTTTATGCCAATGGCTGCGAAAACATTATACGCCTGCACAATTTTGGTGGCGGGTTGTTGCATTGCTTTTATTATGTGATCCGCTTTCACTCTTATCGGATAGCTTTTGGCTTTCCGTACTGGCTGTGGCAACGCTTATTTTTTGGTATCGCTATTTCCCGTTGAAAAAGTGGTTTCACGGGCGTTGCAAAAATTTACCTAAAATCCACCGCCTGTGGCTATCTTTATTACATCTTCAAATCGGTATTTGGCTGGTTTTCTCCCCCGTTCAGTTTTTCTTTTTTGACGGAACCTCGCCTTATGCACTGCCGGCTAATTTACTGATTGTTCCCCTGTATAGTTTTATTTTGGTGCCGATTATTTTTATCAGCCTGCTGACAGATAATCTTTTTAATAGCTGGCAACTTGCAGACTGGATTGCACAAGCAAGCCTTGTCCTTATCGAACCGTTTTCCCACGATTGGATTCATCTGAGCCAAGGGCAACAATGGTTGTGGCTAACCATCAATCTATTGATTTTATTATTTTTATTTAATTGGATTGAACGTAAACCTTGGCGTTTTTATCTCGGAGCATTGCTTGGGACTTTATTATTAAACATCGGCTATCTGTTATGGCAACAGATTAAACCTGCACCGCTTATTCAATGGATTCATTTTGATGTAGGGCAAGGATTAGCCATGGCATTTATTTATCGGGAAGAGGGGAGAAAGTCTGCGGTTTTTTATGATACGGGCTCAAGTTGGCAAGATAATTCTATGATGTCACTGGAAATTTTGCCCTATTTAAGACGGGAAGGGATTGATGTAAAAGCAGTTTTTGTTAGTCATGATGATAATGACCATGCCGGAGGAGTAAAAACATTGCTGGAAGTATATCCTAGTGCCAAATTGGTTTTATCGGGGCAAAATCAGTATGGTTCAAATCAAACGGAGCCGTGTATTGCAGGGAATCAGTGGTATTTTGGAGATTTAAGTTTAAAAGCCGTTTATCCAACGAGGCTTTCTATTCAAGCAAAAAATGAAGATTCATGCGTATTGCTCGCCACGATTGATAAGCATAAATTATTGTTAACCGGTGATAGTGGTGTAGAGCAGGAGCGGATTTTTGCACCACAAGTCGGAAAAATTGATTTTTTACAGGTAGGGCATCATGGCAGTAAAACCAGTACCGGTCATTCGCTATTAGCTGCAACTCAACCTGATATTGCCATTATTTCCGCCGGTCGTTGGAACCCATGGAAACTACCAAATCGTGACGTTGTCGCAAATTTATTAAATTACCGAGTTAAAATCTTAAACACGGCAGAAACCGGTATGATCAGAGTTAATTTCTATCCGGCAAATTACCGCATAGAAAAAGCCAGAACGGCTTGGAGTCCTTGGTATAGTCGCTATTTCGGACAAGAGAAATGATTGCCAAAATTCTATTTCCTGCCATACTAGTATCCTAATATTAAATGACGATGAACTTTTTATACAAAAAATGTCAAATTGAAAAATCTGACTCAGTTTAGGAAATTCCACATGAAAACCTTGATTAAACAAACATTATTCGGACTCATCTTTCTCTCAGGCTCTGCATTCGCTGATGTTCAATCGGTTGCCGAACTTCAAAAACGCTTAGAACACGCCAGCCAATACCGTGCGGATTTTGACCAAACCGTTCGTTCAAGTAAAGGGCAAGAAATTCAAAAAGGGCAGGGGAAATTCTTTGTTCAACGCCCTAATTTATTTCGAATGGAGACACAAAGCCCACAGGAAAATCTGATTGTTTCTGACGGTGAAACATTGTGGTTTTACGATCCTTTTGTCTCTCAAGTAACTGCCAATTTGGTAAAAGATGCGGTGGATAATACCCCTTTTGTGCTATTGACCAGTAACGATCAAAACCACTGGTCACAATACGATGTGACACAAAAACAAGACACCTTTGTACTGAAACCTAAATCAAAGAAAAGTGCAATTAAACAATTCGATATTCGTATTGATGCCAACGGATTATTAAAAGGCTTTAGCACCATTGAACAAGACGGACAGAGTAATTTATACGTATTGCGTAATATTTCAACCACCGCACTTTCAAAAGATCTTTTTAAATTCGATGTACCTAAAGGGGCGGAATTAGACGATCAACGGAAAAAATAACGTTTGCAAAAAAATCATAAAAATGCACCGCTTGTTTGCTTTATTGGAGGAAAAGAGTGAAAAATCTTTATCAACAACGAGACCCACAAGAGTGGCAACAGTTTCTAACACTTCTAAACGCCGCCGTAATGGAAAATAAAACGGATGAACTATTGACGATGTTATTAACCGCAGATGAACGCAACACTTTAGGATTACGGCTACAAATTGTACGGGCATTGTTGGAAAACCGACTGCCTCAACGGGAAATTCAGCAACAATTAAATACCAGTGCCGCAACCATTACTCGCGGGTCTAATATGCTCAAAACGGTAGATCCTGAAGCATTAAAGTGGGTGAGTGAAAAACTGGATGTTAATTTTTAAACGATTTTTCAAGCCTACACAGTCTCTTTCATTACTACATTGGCTTTGGTTTTATATCAGCCGAGCCATTGTAGCAATAGCCTCTTTTTATCTCCTTCTGACCTTATTATTCGCCCTGCTTCCCGTGC
>JBGXMX010000169.1:0-4253 GCA_041809245.1 Glaesserella sp. | reverse complement strand
TGCCGAATTACCCCGGCTGTAATTAAATTATGGTGGGGGCACGCTGTGTGCCCCTGCATTTTTATATCAAAACATAAATTAAAAAGAAGGAAACCAGAGAATGGCAGGTCATAGTAAGTGGGCTAACATTAAACACCGCAAAGCAGCGCAAGATGCGCAACGCGGTAAAATTTTTACCAAATTAATTCGTGAATTAGTGACTGCAGCAAAACTAGGCGGCGGTGATGTCAGTTCAAACCCACGTTTGCGTGCGGCGGTAGATAAAGCGTTATCGAACAATATGACACGTGATACCATCAACCGTGCAATCGATCGTGGTGTGGGTGGCGGTGACGATACCAATATGGAAACCAAAGTCTATGAAGGTTACGGTCCGGGTGGTACAGCGGTAATGGTTGAATGTTTAAGCGACAACGCTAACCGTACTATTTCGCAAGTACGTCCGAGTTTCACTAAATGCGGCGGTAACTTAGGGACTGAAGGCTCGGTCGGCTATTTGTTTAGCAAAAAAGGGTTGATTTTAATCGCAAGTGCGGATGAAGACGCATTAACTGAAGCAGCGATTGAAGCTGGTGCCGATGATATTCAGCCACAAGAAGATGGTTCATTTGAGATCTATACCGCATGGGAAGACTTAGGCTCGGTTCGTGACGGTATTGAAGCCGCCGGTTTCAAAGTTGAAAATGCAGAAGTGACGATGATCCCATCAACAACGGTAGATTTAGATGCAGAAACCGCACCGAAATTGTTAAAATTAATCGATATGCTTGAGGATTGCGATGACGTACAAAACGTTTACCACAATGGTGAAATCAGCGATGAGGTTGCTGCATTGCTTTAGTTAAATGAATAAAAAATAATCTCAAGTATTTTGCTTGAGATTATTTTTTTGAACTTTCCTGTTTTTTTTCTTTTCTAAAGAGTAGATTTTTTTAATCAACAAAAGGAAAAACAATGAAATTAATTAAATTACTTCCAACATTTGCAGCGGCTACTGTGCTTGCAGCTTGTTCAACGGTTTCTGATGTTGCATCTTCAACAGCAAATACTGTGGGTAATGCGGGTAGTGTGGTTGTTGATGGCGCAAAAGCGGCTGGTGGTGCAGTAGCTGACGGTGCATCAGCAGTAGGAACTGCGGTGTCTGATGGTGCAGCTGCAGCAAAGGATATGGTAACAGGTTCAAAAACTATCGCTTATACTTGTAATGTAAACGGCAAAACAAACCAACCTGTTTCAGCAGTTTATACTTTTAACAACGGTGAAGCTTCAACGGCAACTGTAACGATCAATAAAAAAGTCGTTGGTAAAAATCTGAAAGTAGATGCTACCTATAAAGACGGTGTGAAATTTATTTCAGGTACAAATGTATGGAGTTTAGATACCGGCTTTAATGCTAAAACAGCAGAAACAACCGTACCTGTAATGTTTACCGCAAATAATCAGATTCTTGCTAAAAACTGTACTGTTGCAAAATAATTTGATTATCTGATTAAGATTGACTATAAAGTGGGTTTGTGAATGGCAAATCCACTTTCTTTTTGGACATAAAATGGCAATTATCTTAGGCATTGACCCCGGTTCTCGTGTCACCGGCTATGGCGTTATTCGTCAAACCGGGCGACAGCTGGAATATCTTGGCAGCGGCGCTATTCGGACTGCCGTGGAGGATCTGCCGACCCGTTTAAAACGTATTTACGCTGGGGTTACAGAAATTATCACGCAGTTTCAACCTGATATGTTTGCAATTGAGCAGGTGTTTATGGCAAAAAATGCGGATTCGGCGTTAAAACTGGGGCAGGCAAGGGGAACGGCGATTGTTGCTGCGGTCAATCACGATTTGCCTGTTTTTGAATATGCGGCACGTTTAGTGAAACAAACGGTGGTTGGCATTGGTTCGGCGGATAAAATCCAAGTTCAAGAGATGGTAAGCCGAATTTTACATCTTTCAGCCAAACCTCAAGCCGATGCGGCGGATGCTTTAGCCATTGCGATTACCCACGCTCATTCCATTCAGCATTCATTAACCGTGGCAAAACAGAGCAGCCAAGCGGTGTCGAGCGAAAAAGAGCAGATTCTTGCTTTGATGAAAACCCGTTATAGCCGTGGGAGATTTAGATTAAGGGGGTAGAGTATGCAAATCCGACATGCGATAGAACAAGATATCCCGGCACTTTGTCAGCTTATGACAATCACATGGCAAAGTACCTACCGAGGAATTTTCCCTGACAGCTTTTTAGATAATATGGTGGCAGAAAAATGGGCTGTGGGATTGCAAAAGGCTATTCAGGCAGAACATTACTATGTGGCAGAGGAAGATAGTCGGTTAATAGGGATGTTATCTTGGGGAAAGGCGAGAGAGCCTCAGTTTGGTCAATGTGAAATTTATGTCATTAATGTACTGCCCGATTTTCAAGGAAAGGGCGTTGGACAAACACTGCTGCAATTTGCATTGACCCATCTTCAAAACAGTATGCCTATTTATTTAAAAGTGGTTACTCAGAATGAGAAAGCTCGCCGTTTTTATGAAAAGCAAGGCTTGATTTGCACTCAGCAGAGAACGGAAAGAACGATTGCGGATTTTTCCGCTGAAGAGGTTGTTTATCAATATCTATAACAAGCGGTCTTTTTTTAGAAAAAATTTGCAAAACTGAGGAAATATGCGTCAAGCAAAACTTTATCGGTATGAAATTCCTGTAGAAACCGGTGTTATTTTACGCCAACGTCGCTTAAAACAGCGTGAAGGGCTGATTTTGCAGCTTTCAGAAGGCGATAAACAGGGCTTTGGTGAGATCGCCCCATTACCGCAATTTAGTATTGAAGATCTCGCCTTAGCCGAGCAGCAGGTTCGTATTTGGATAACGAACTGGCTGAATAATCAACAAGATAATATTGAACACTATGTACCTTCCGTGGCGTTTGGAATCAGTTGTGCCTTGGCAGAGCTGCACAATACTTTATCGGAGCAGGGTAATTATCAAGTAGCACCGCTTTGTTATGGTGATCCGGATGAGCTTTATGAAAAATTGAGCCGAATGGATGGTAAAAAAGTTGCCAAAATGAAAGTCGGGCTTTATGAGGCGAATCGTGACGGCTTGATTGCCAATATGTTTTTGGAAGCGATTCCGGATTTACAGCTCCGCCTTGATGCAAACCAAGCGTGGACGCTTGAAAAAGCCGCGCGGTTTGCCGCTAAAATTGCGCCCGAACATAAAATGCGGATTCAATTTATTGAAGAGCCTTGCCAAACGGCAGAAATGTCACGTCGATTTGCACAGCAGCACCATATCCATATTGCTTGGGATGAAAGCGTAAGAAGTGAGGGCTTTGAGCTGAAAAAAGAGACGTATTTGAAAGCTATTGTCATTAAACCAACGTTAACGGGCTCTATACAAAAATGTATTCAATTGATTAAGCAAGCTCATGCCTTAGAACTGGATGTCGTGATTAGCTCAAGTATTGAATCCAGCCTAGGGCTGACGCAATTGGCGCGTTTGGCTCGGCAATATACGCCCAACAGTGTGCCGGGGTTGGATACTTTAGGTTTAATGAAGGTGCAATTGTTGCGTCCGTGGCAAGGTTCGACTCTGCCATTAGTCGGGCTGGAAAGTGATTATCTTGAGGAATTACTGTGATAAATAGGTATAAGGGTGAGGCAACTCACCCGTCATTTCACTGTCATTCCCGATAGTGCATGTTTTTAATCATGGCTGTTTGAATATATGGCGCACGTTTTTTAATGTGAGCCATATATTCTCTATTTTAAATAGGCACTTATTACCAATAAGCTCGTAGCTCTGCTTATTAATGTAACTTCATTGTTGGTCTTAGGAAGCGGTTAATTCTGCCGACCAACATAATAAGTCCCGTCTTAATACAGCCGTGTAACGCGACTTGATGCATTCGGTAAAGGGATAAATAAGCAAAACGGGCAATTTTACCTTCAATAAACATACTGCCTTTCGTTAAATTTCCCATTAGGCTTCCCACTGTACCAAAACGTGAGAAGGAAACGAGTGAGCCTTTATCGTCAAAGATAAAAGGTTTTAACGCTTTTCCTTCCAGTTGGGCAAGCAGGTTTTTACCGCAAAGGGTTGCCATTTGGTGTGCTGCCTGCGCTCGCGGTGGTACAGGTTTGCCATTAGCTTGGATTAAACAAGCGCAGTCACCAATCACATAGATTGAGTCATCCGTCAGCGTTTGTAAGGTATCTTTAACCATAATTTGGTTAATACGATTGGTTTCAAACCCGAATT
>JBGXMX010000168.1:0-6727 GCA_041809245.1 Glaesserella sp. | reverse complement strand
TCTATTGCAGGCAAATTGTGTTGAAGCAAATAGGCATTCGTTTTAGAAAAATGACGACAACCTAAAAAAACCCCTGTGCGCTGAAAGAGGAGATGGATGTGGTGCAGTCAGAACACAATGGCGGGTACGATCAATAAACTGCCCTTTTTTCTGCGCATGGCTTCCCCATAAGAGAAACACAAGATGTTCACGATGTTGATTAAGCCGGTGAATTACCTTGTCGGTAAAGGTTTCCCACCCGATATTGGCATGAGAATGCGCCCGACCGTGTTCAACGGTCAATACCGTATTGAGTAACAACACTCCCTGCTTTGCCCAATGGGTCAGATAGCCGTGTGGCGGAATTTGAAACCCTACGTCTTGAGCAAGCTCTTTATACATATTTTGTAACGAAGGTGGTGGTATGACTCCCGGTTTGACTGAAAATGACAAGCCGTGAGCTTGTTTTGGCCCGTGATAGGGATCTTGACCTAAAATCACCACTTTCACTTCGCTAAACGCCGTCAGCGCAAAAGCACTAAACACTTCGGATTGTGGCGGGTAAATCGTTTTTCCGGCTAAACGCTCCTGGCGTACATATTGCAAAATATTTTGGAAATAAGGTTGTGACTTTTCTTCACCAATGACATCTGTCCACGTTTTCATTTCAACCTCTGTATTAAAAAACAGTTAAAAATAATTTAAATTTGTTAATAAGTGAGCAAAATATATTCAAAACACACTTATTCTACTTAAAGCGCTTAAAATTTTCTCGCTTTTTATCAAATAATGATTAGAATTATAAAATATTTTTGAAAACATCAAATTTTCTTATAAATTTAATCCCAACTACTTTAGGAGCTATCCATGATCAAAGGTGTACAAATTACCGAATCTACAAACAAAAATCTATTAAACTCTTTCTGGTTATTAGACGAAGAGAAAAATGAAGCGCGTTGCTTAGTGGCGAAAGGCGATTTCCAAGAAGACCAAATCGTTGCAATCAGCGAATTAGGTCAAGTTTCATACCGTGAAGTGCCGGTTAACGTGGCACCGACTATTAAAGTTGAAGGCGGTCAGCACTTAAACGTAAACGTATTACGTCGTGAAACCTTAGAAGACGCTGTGAAAAACCCTGAAAAATACCCACAATTAACAATTCGTGTTTCAGGTTATGCGGTACGTTTTAACTCATTAACTCCGGAACAACAACGTGATGTTATCACACGTACTTTCACAGAAAGCCTATAATTTCTGATTTAAGCAAGGCTCTGATCATTCAGAGCCTTTCTTTTTGCAAATTTTTTGTTGAATTTGACCGCTTGTTTCCTGCTTTTCCTACACAATCCCCCCCTTTTCCGCTACAATCCCTATAATTTTTTGCTATATTTTAGAGAGATTTAGAATGTCAAATCCAAAAAGAAAAATACTGGTCACTTGTGCTTTGCCTTATGCTAATGGAGCGATCCATTTAGGGCATATGCTTGAGCATGTTCAAGCGGATATTTGGGTACGTTTTCAGCGTATGCGTGGCAACGAAATTCACTTCGTCTGTGCTGATGACGCTCACGGCACGCCGATTATGTTGAATGCGGATAAACTCGGCATTACCCCTGAACAGTTAATCGAAAAAGCCAAAGCCGATCACATTGCGGATTTTGCCGGTTTTAATATCAGTTTCGATAACTACCATTCCACCCACAGCGAAGAAAACCGTGAATACACTTCCGCCATCTATAAAAAATTAAAAGCGAACGGTTTTATCAAAAGCAAGGTGATCTCGCAGTTATTTGACCCTGAAAAAAATATGTTCTTACCTGATCGCTTTGTGAAAGGCACTTGCCCGAAATGTAAAGCGGAAGATCAGTACGGCGATAACTGTGAAGTCTGTGCTTCTACTTATAGCCCGATGGATTTAATCAATCCACGTTCGGTAGTATCAGGCTCTACCCCTGTGGTAAAAGAGTCGGAACACTTTTTCTTTGATTTACCGAGCTTTGAAGGAATGTTGAAAGCGTGGACACGTTCCGGCTCGCTTCAGCCTGAAATTGCCAATAAAATGCAAGAGTGGTTTGAGAGCGGTTTACAACAATGGGACATCAGCCGTGATGCCCCTTACTTTGGCTTTGAAATTCCGGATAGCGAAAACAAATTCTTCTATGTTTGGCTTGATGCCCCTATCGGCTATATGGCTTCGTTCAAAAACCTCTGTGACCGCACGGGCTTGAACTTTGATGATTTCTGGAAAAAAGAGAGTGATGCCGAGTTGTATCACTTTATCGGTAAAGACATTGTTTACTTCCACAGTCTGTTTTGGCCTGCGATGTTAGAAGGAAGCGAATACCGCAAACCGACAAACGTCTTTGCACACGGTTATGTGACGGTGGACGGACAAAAAATGTCAAAATCTCGTGGTACATTCATTCAAGCCAGCACTTACTTGAAACATATCGATCCTGAATGTTTGCGTTATTACTATGCGGCGAAACTGAACGATCGCATTGAAGATCTCGATTTCAATTTAGAAGATTTCGTACAACGGGTAAACAGCGACATCGTCAATAAATTAGTCAATTTGGCTTCTCGTACCGCAGGTTTCATCACAAAACGCTTTGAAGGCAAACTCGCTTCAACATTAGAAAATCAAGCACTTTTTGATGAGTTTATTGCACAATCGGAACAGATCGCCACTTATTTTGAAACGCGTGAATACAACAAAGCGATCCGTGAAATTATGGCATTAACGGATAAAGCCAATAAATACATTGACGACAAAGCCCCGTGGGTGATTGCCAAAGAAGAAGGCAAAGACGCTGAATTACAAGCGGTCTGTTCAATGGGCTTAGAGCTATTCCGTGTATTAATGAGCTATCTCAAACCGGTATTACCAAAATTAGCGGAACGTGCCGAAGCCTTTTTACAAACAGAACTGCGTTGGGACAATATCGGTTCACCGCTGTTTGCCCACAACATTGCACCGTTTAAATCGCTCTTCTCTCGCTTAGAGAAAAAACAGATTGACGCTGTGATTGAAGAAACCAAAGCACTTTTCGCCGAAAGTGTAAAGGCAGAAACTGCAAAAAAAGGAAAAGAAATGACCGCTTGTGAAACCAAAGTTGAACCTATTGCCCCTGAAATCACCATTGATGACTTCGCCAAACTCGATCTGCGTGTGGCAAAAGTATTGAAATGTGAAGCCGTGCCGAAATCGGATAAATTATTACGTTTTGAACTCGATTTAGGCGACCACACTCGCCAAGTTTTCTCCGGTATCAAAGCGGCGTACAATCAACCTGAAGAGCTTGAAGGCAGATTTGTGATTATGATTGCCAACCTTGCCCCACGCAAAATGTCGTTTGGTATGTCGGAAGGGATGATTTTATCTGCCGGTACAGGCGGGTCGGATCTCTATTTACTCTCCGCCGATAGCGGCGTGACGGCTGGTATGCAGGTGAAGTAGAAGTAAATGCATAAGGGTGGGGTTATATCCCACTTTGAATTTATCTTTTGGGCGAGGATAATCCTCTCCCTACAACTCTATAAGGATAAGCAAATGATTCAACAAACCCTTGCCATCATTAAACCCGATGCGACTAAGCGTCATCTTATCGGTGAAATTTTAAGTCACATGGAAAAAAACGGATTAAGTATAAAAGCGTTAAAAATGCTTCACTTAACCAAAGAGCAAGCCGAAGGCTTTTATGCCGAGCATCAAGGGAAAGCCTTTTTTGAACCGCTCGTGGCATTTATGATTTCTGAGCCTATCGTTGTTGCGGTGTTAGAAGGCGAAAATGCCGTGGAAAACTACCGCTTGTTGATGGGGGCAACCAAACCCGAAGAACGCAAACTAGGCACTATTCGTAAAATGTTTGGTTTAAGCTACCGTGAAAACTCGGTACACGGTTCGGACTCTGAAATCTCAGCAAAACGTGAAATTGCCTATTTCTTTACGCCGAGTGAGATCGTTAAATAAATTTCCCCAAAGATGGCGCTCGTTTTCTAACGAGTGCCGAAAATTTCTATCACCGCTTAAAAATGGGCAGCGTTATAAACGCACGCCATCAATGTATTATTGAATTGAAAAGGTGAACTTAAACAGTAATTTTCCCTTTTTGTGAGCTGGATCACAAAAAGGGATTTTTGTTTACTTTTTCGCTAAATTGCTAGATCGATTTAGCAAAAAATAGAGTACAATCCTTATAATTATTTTATCTTTTAAATTAAATTTATAAGGGGTTTCAATGCTCAACTTATCTGCACAAAATATCCGTTTAAACGGCTCGGCAAGCAATAAAGAAGAAGCAATTCGCTTGGTTGCAAGTGGCTTAATCGCCAATGGCAATGTTGTTGAAGGCTATGAAGTCGGAATGCTGACCCGTGAAACGCAAACATCAACCTATTTAGGCAATGGTATTGCGATTCCACACGGCACTTTAGAGACTCGTGATTTAGTCAAAAACACTGGGGTACAAGTTTATCAATTCCCACAAGGGATCGAATGGGGCGAAGGCAATACCGCTTATGTAGTAATTGGGATTGCAGCAAAATCCGATGAACATTTAACCCTACTTCGTCAATTAACCACGGTACTCGGCGATGAAGCAGTAGCGGAAAAATTGGCGAAAACGCAAGATCTTGATGAATTTGTGGCGTTATTAAGCGGTAAACGTAATGAACCTGTGATTTCAGCCGAACTTATCTCTTTAGACATTGATACATCAAGTCTTATTACCCTTTCTGCGATTAATGCAGCCAAATTGCAAGAAAAAGGCTATGTAAATCAAACATTTATTAGTGATATCGTAGCAAATCAGCCCCTAGCGTTAGGCAACAATGTTTTCTTAGCGGACAGTAGCAAAGGTAACTTATTAAACGGTGTAGCGGTTGCTCGCAGTAAAGAAGGCAAAACTCTTGTAACCGTTGCGGCAACGAACGACAGTTTACAAACTACCTTAGCTAAATTGCTCAATATCACGACCCGTCAGCAGTTAATGATTGCTCCTGCAGATCGTATTTTGGCAATCTTCGGTCAATCTGCACCAGAAGCTGTTCCAGCACCTACACAAGCGGCGGCTTCTGCTGAAAATTTTGCAAATGCAGATCAGGTAATCGGCACTTTCACTGTCCGCAATGAACACGGCTTACACGCACGCCCTTGTGCGGTACTTGTGCAAACATTAAAACCATTTGAAGCAAAAGTTACCGTTGTTAATCTTGATCGCCAAGCTGAACCTGTAAATGCGAAAAGTACAATGCGAGTGGTTGCTCTTGGTGCGGCAAAAGGTCACCGTTTACGCTTTGTGGCAGAAGGCAGTGATGCACCACAAGCTATCGAAGCCTTACAACAAGCCTTTGTTGCAGGGTTGGGCGAAACGGTGGCTTTTATTCCTGCAGTTGAAGATACGATTGAAGCGACAGGAAATGGTGTCGCAGCGAAAGTGGCAGAAGTGGCTCAAGAAGTCGCACAAGCGGTTACATCTGCTGAAAATACGGCAAATACAGGGGAACTTGAAGCGACATTCACGATCCGCAACGAACACGGCTTGCACGCTCGCCCAAGTGCGATGTTAGTCAATGAAGTGAAAAAATATAATGCGACTATCCAAGTGCAAAACCTTGATCGTGACAGTCAGTTAGTCAGTGCGAAAAGTTTGATGAAAATCGTGGCGTTAGGCGTACAAAAAGGACACCGCTTACGCTTTGTCGCAACAGGCGAAGAAGCACAGCAAGCCTTAGACGGTATCGGCAAAGCGATTGAAGCCGGCTTAGGCGAATAGGGGGAGAAATGGCACAACAATTACGCATTGCAACGGTGACCCTAAACCCTGCCTTTGACTTAGTCGGGCGTTTGAAACGCATTGAAATCGGTGAAGTGAACACGGTGGAAACCCTTGGGCTGTACCCGGCAGGAAAAGGGATTAACGTGGCGAAGGTCCTTGCGGATTTAGGTACAAACCTAACGGTAACCGGCTTTTTAGGCGAAGAAAATCAAGGAGATTTTGTTCAAGCCTTTCAACAAAATGGTCTGGTCGATCAGTTTTATCGCATTGCAGGCAAAACCCGTATTAATGTCAAAATTACCGAAACAGAAGCCGATGTGACAGATCTGAATTTCTTAGGCTTTGAAATTTGTACAAATGATTGGCGTAAATTCACCGCACTTTCACAGCAATGGCATACGCAGTTTGACTTGGTGGCAATTTGCGGTTCGCTACCACGTGGGGTGACGGCAGAACAGTTTGCCGACTGGTTGAAATCCTTGCACGATCAAGGGTTGAAAGTGGTGTTAGACACCAGCAACCAAGCATTAACCGCAGGCTTAAAAGCAAATCCGTGGTTGGTGAAACCAAACCGCCGTGAGTTAGAAGTGTGGGCAAACCGACCGCTTGAAACCTTAGATGCGGTGATTGAAGCAGCACAAGAGCTACGCACTCAAGGCATTGAAAACGTGATTATCTCAATGGGTGAAAAAGGCTCGGTTTGGATCAATAACGAAGGGGTACTTCAAGCCCAACCGCCACGTTGTGAAAATGTGGTAAGTACCGTAGGGGCTGGCGACTCAATGGTTGCAGGGCTGATCTACGGTTTCTCGCAAGGTTGGGATAAAGCGAAAACCCTTGCCTTTGCCAGTGCGACATCTGCCCTAGCGGTTTCCCAAAGTAACGTGGGCGTAAGCGATAAAACGGCGTTGGAAGGGATTTTGGCACAGGTTAAATTGACTGAACTTTAATTTTTTGAGGTAGATCCC
>JBGXMX010000167.1:0-5795 GCA_041809245.1 Glaesserella sp. | reverse complement strand
CCTCTAAATCTTCACTGCAAGCGTGCAATACTTTCATGACTTGAGGATTTGCCAGCAGCGCTACAAAGGGTGAAAAGTCTTGAATCTGCTGCGGATCAATCAATGCAATTTGGTTGCCGTCAAACAGTTGAATTAAGCCGAGTTTCGGGTAGTAACTGCGTATGCGGATAAATTCGGTATCCAGCGCCACAACCGAAGCGGATTGGGCTTGGCTGCAGATTATACGTAGTTGTTCATCGGAATCGATCCAGTGGTAAGGAAGGGTTGTATTCATCTCTATTTCTCACTTACAAGCGCTCTGTTTTTAACAAAATTTTGCAAAATGCTATTTCTTCAACTTATAAAATAATTTTGTGACACAGTTCGCAGAATTTGGCTAAAGGATTTGCCATTCTCAATAAAGATAGCAAAATAAATAAATTATCGTATGGAGTATGATTATTTTAGAGGTTTTTTATGAAAATGGCTTCTTCTGATTACAAATATCAACATATTGGCACCGTTTTTCGCTTAATTGAACAATTTGAACTCATTTCCCGCACGGATTTGGCTAAACTTTCAGGCTTTGCTCCGGCATCAATGACATTACTGACTAAAACCTTGATTGACCATAAATTTATTCTCGAGCGTGCTTCTCAAAATTTACCCTCAAGGGGCAGACCCGCTGTAGGACTCGCGATTTCGCCTTTTTATTGGCATTTTTTATGTTTGACGGTTTCAGCCAATAAATTAACGTTTTTTTTATGTGAATTAAACGGTAAGGTCGTGTTACAAAAAATTTATCCGCTAACATCGGCAGATTATGCAGCGTTAGAGGGCTATGTGATGGATTGTTTGGCGGATTTTGCGCTGGAGTTTTCGATTGACGATAAGCAGTTGCTTGCGATTTCTGTCAGTGTTATGGGCAAAATAGACAGCAATAAAACAACTATTCTACAACTCGGTAAGCATGCGCTGGCGTCAGAATTGGTCTCGGCTTTACAGCAGAAATATTCACAGCCGATTTTAATGAATGAACATTTCCAACTGTGGTTTTTAGCTGAATCGACTCTTGGCAGTCTCATTCGTCACAATAACGTGATTTTCTTACAGTTGGATGAAAACGTAAATTTAAGCGTACTACTAAAAGGGCAATTGTTAGATGAACATAAACGGATGAGCATTGATAAGATGGTAATGCCCCGCTTTAGCCCGTTAAGTGATGAAATTGCGACGGAATGCGGTGAAATCGAGCGTTATCAATTAGCCAATCAAATTACGTTTGCGGCATTAACCAACTTAATCGATCGCTATTTACCCCATTCATTTTCTCAAACCTCGGAAAAAATAGCATGGTTTTGTGACCAAGTTGAACAGCAACATCCGCAAGCATTAGCTATTTTGAACCATTTAACCGATAATTTAGCCTATATGTTGATGAATTTGATTAATATTTTTTCAACTGAAAAAATTATGTTTAATTCACCGTTATTAAGAATTAAAAATACGCTATTTGAACAAGTGCAACAAAAATTACACAATCATCTGTTATTACCCGATTTAAATGTTGATTTGGTAACAAGCCAATATAGTTGGGACAGCCCTTATATTCCTGCCACTGCGGTAAAACTGGGAATTTATGAAGGAAGTTTGATCAAAGACATTATTCAATTATAAATATTTTATTAAACTTTCGCCCACGTTTTGACTTTAACTTAGGAAAAGAAATGTCAACCTTATTTATTACCGGTACTGATACCGACGTGGGGAAAACCATTATTACAAGGGCGTTGTTGCAAGTTTTAACCCATCACGAAATTCCCGTGGTGGGATATAAGCCGATCGCTTGCGGCGGTGATGATGCTTTACCACCTTCAGAACCGCCTCTTGATGATTATGCCTGTGAAGATAATAGTGATGTGTTAATCATTCAAAACAGCTGCCCGACAAATGTGAGTTATCGCGAAATTAACAGTTATTCCTTTATTCATTCCAGTACTCCCGTATTTGCCGCATTAGATGCGGTGCGCCATATTTCAAAAGAAAAATTGGATGACGATTTAGCCAGATTACATCAACGTTATCAAAACGTGCTGGTGGAAGGAACTTACGGTTGGCTAACACCGATCAATAAAGAATTGGCATTTGCCGATTGGGTGAAGAAAAATCAGATGCCGGTGGTGTTGGTGGTAGGGATTAAAGAGGGATGTGTCAACCATGCGCTGTTAACCGCTTCGGCTATCCAACAACAAGGGGTAAAATTGCTGGGGTGGATTGCAAATCGGGTAAACCCGGGGCTTCGTCATTATGCGGAGCTGATAGAGCTTCTAAGCCAACGGATTAATGCGCCGCTATTAGGGCAGGTTCCTTATATCGGTCGCCCTGAAACGAGGGATTTATCTCCGTATATCCAATCTCCGGAGCCTCTATTAAGCTATTTCCGCAAATAACAAGCGGTCATTTTCTGCAAAAATTTTACAAAAGATGACCGCTTGTAACGCTACTCTATCAGCGAATAATGCCTCTGGTCGAGCGTTTAAAGAAATTGAGGAATAAACTGACTGCGGCTTCGGTTTCTGCATATTGTTCAATTTCCGGCAACACTTCTTCAATCGTTTTACCGCTGCGATAAATCAATTTATACACATTACGAATAGCGTGCATGGTTGTTTTCTCAAAACCACGGCGTTTTAAACCTTCAAGGTTAACCCCGAACGGTTGCGCATGATTACCTTGCGCCATGACATATGGGGGAACGTCTTGGCTTACCATTGAACCACCGCCAAGCATAACGTGGGAGCCGATGACGACAAATTGGTGGATAGCGGACATGCCACCGACGATGACGAAATCATCAAGGGTTACGTGTCCTGCAAGCGTGCCGTTATTGGCAATAATACAACGGTTACCGATGGTACAGTCATGGGCAATGTGGCAGTTCACCATAAATAAATTGTCATCGCCGATACGGGTTATACAGCCCCCTTGCACCGTGCCTCGGTGAATTGTCACACTTTCTCGAATGCGGTTGCGATTGCCGATAATCGTTTTAGTCGCTTCACCTTGATATTTGAGGTCTTGGTTAATTTCTCCGATGCTGGCAAATTGGAAAATATGATTATCTTCACCAATTTCCGTATTACCTTGGATTACAACGTGCGAGTGAATTTTGGTTCTCGCACCGATTTTGACATCTTTCCCAATAACACAAAACGGCCCGATTTCAACTTTTGCACCGATTTGCGCACCTTCTTCAATGATTGCAAGCGGGCTGATTTTGGCTGATGAATCAATAAATTTCATAGTTTGTTCCCTCGTATCGGGTTGATATTATTTGCGTGCGCACATTAAATCCGCTTCACACACCACTTTTCCGTCAACAAACGCTTTGCCTGTAAATAGGCTAATGCCTCTTTTCTCTTTAAGGAAGTTTACTTCAATGAGCATTTGATCACCCGGCACTACAGGGCGTTTAAAGCGGGCGTTATCAATCGAAGCAAAGTAGTAAAGCTCATCTTCTTTTAATTTGCCGTAGCTTTTCACCGCCAATACGCCGGTGGCTTGTGCCATAGCTTCTAAGATCAATACGCCCGGGAAAATCGGTTGTCCGGGAAAATGTCCTGTGAAGCAGGGTTCATTGACACTGACGTTTTTGACTGCTTTTAACCATTTGCCTTCTTCAAAATCCACTACTCGATCAACTAATAAAAACGGGTAACGGTGTGGCAACATTGTCATAATGTCAGTCACTTCAATAATTCTTGGTTCTCTATTTTCAGTTTGTTGTTCTGTCACGTTAAGACCTCTTGATATTATAAAATTGATATTACGGCTGTTCGGCCAAGCGTTTTTCAACCGCTTTGAGGCGTTTGTTCATTTCATCAATGTTCATGGTTAATGCTGCGGTTTTACGCCATTCTTTATTAGGTTGCAGCGGAATACCCGAAGAGTAAATCCCTTTTTCGGTAATCGGGCGCATGACCATGCCCATGCCGGTAATGATAGCGCCGTCACAAATCTCCATATGACCGTTAATGACACTTGCCCCGCCGATTTGACAGAAGCGACCGACTTTGAGACTACCCGCCATAATGACGCCGCCGGCAACCGCCGTACCGAATCCGATGTGTACATTATGTGCGATTTGGCATAGGTTATCGATGATGACATTATCTTCAATAATAGTCGGGTCGAGTGCGCCGCGGTCGATACAGGTACAAGCGCCGATTTCAACACGGTTTCCGATAATCACGCCGCCGGTTTGCGGAATTTTAATCCATTGTCCTTTATCGTTGGCATAGCCAAAGCCGTCACTACCAATCACCGCAGAAGATTGAATTAAGCAATCCGTACCAATTTGTACATTGTGGTAAACGGAGACGTTCGCCCATAATTTGGTTCTTGCGCCGATTTTGCTGTTTTTTCCGATAAAACAACCTGCACCAATAATGACATCATCGCCTAATTCGACGCCGCTTTCAATCACCGCATTCGCACCGATTGAGACATTATTTCCTAATTTTGCTTCAGGCGAAATGACCGCCGATTCGGCAATATCATAAGCAGGCTTTGGCGTAGAGTCCATATATTGTGCCAAAAGAGCATAAGCGACATAAGGGTTTGCGACGACAATTAAATTTTGCTGTGCGCTACAAAATTCAATATCGCCTTCCGTCACAATAATCGCACCGGCTTGGCTTTGTGCTAATTGCGAACGATATTTCGCATTCGAAATAAAGGTGATCTGATGAGCTTCGGCTCTATCTAAAGGCGCAATACTTAAAATAGCCAAATCGGCGTTACCCCGAAGCGTACCGCCGATCTGTTCCGCCAATTCAATTAAACGGAATCCTGCCATAATTATTTCGCCGCCGGTTGTTGTGCCGGAACCGTTCCGCCGAGAGATTTATACACTTCTTCGGTTAAATCTCTTTTTTCGTTTTCAGTGTATAACACGGCTGTCGCATCTAAAATCAGGGTATAACCTTGCGCTTTTGCCGCATCGGCAATCGCTTTTTCTACTTCGCCGATAATATTTTTTTGAATGGCATTTTGTTTTTCGGTTAATTGACGTTGCGCAGCGCCTAAGCGTTGTTGGAAATCGTCAACATTTTTTCTAAAGTCCATTTCACGCTGTTGGAAAGCATTCACTTTCTTTTGGAATGTTTGCGCTTCGGCATTGATCGCGTCTTGGCGTTTTTTAATGTCGGCACTACGTAAACGCGGCGCTTCTTTTTCTAATGCTTCCGATTTTTTCTTGATTGAATCGCCGACTTTTTTATCTTCTTCTTGTAATTTTTTCGCTTCATCGGCGAGAGCTTTTTCTTGCTCTGCCAGTTTTTTTTCTTCTTCTGCAAATGTACTTTCAACGGCTTTTGCTTCTTTGACAAATTCAGAATTCGGATCGGTTAAAAGCGGGTGATTTTGCATTAAATAGTTAGGATTAACATAAGCAATATTATCGGAAGCGTTTACAACACCTGAGATTAAAGCTAACGCAGCAGTAATAGAAGCTAATTTAAAAACATTTTTCATTTGGATATCCTTAAAGAATAAAATTTAACGAGGTCGGATTTTGCAAAATTTTGGTGAAATCCGACCGCTTGTCAGTGAATTAGAATGAACCGCCAATGCTAAATTGGAACTGTTCGATTTCGTCGCCTTGGTATTTCTTAATCGGTTTTGCATAAGAGAATACTAACGGTCCAATCGGAGAGTTCCATTGGAAGGCAATACCGGCTGAGGCACGAATACGTTTGTAATCGCCGTAATTATCTAACTCAGGGTATACGTTTTTGTCCCATTTGGTATTCCAT
>JBGXMX010000166.1:0-7535 GCA_041809245.1 Glaesserella sp. | reverse complement strand
TGCGGAAAAATCCTCTGCGATTGTGCTGGCAATGTTAAATTGCTTAGATTAACGTAGCTTTACAAGCGGTCTGTTTCGGTTAAATTTTTGCAAATTTCTCGCCGAAATCGACCGCTTGTTATCGTCTTTTCACTACAAATTTTGTACAATTTATCCGTTCTAGCCTATGCGTTGTCATAGGCTTATTTTTATTTATGTGATTATTTATTTGAGAAGTTTATGAATTCAACTCCCAATATTGGCTTTATTAGCCTTGGTTGCCCGAAGAATTTAGTCGATTCGGAGCGTATTTTGACCGAATTGCGTTCTGACGGTTATAACATTATCCCCAGCTATGAAGATGCGGATTTAGTCATCGTGAATACCTGCGGTTTTATTGACAGCGCCGTTCAAGAGTCGTTAGAAAGCATTGGCGAAGCCTTGGAAGCCAACGGTAAAGTAATTGTGACCGGCTGCCTTGGGGCAAAAGAGAACCAAATTCGCGAGGTTCACCCTAAAGTGTTGGAAATTACCGGCCCGCACAGCTACGAGGCGGTAATGAAGCATGTACATAAATACGTGCCTAAACCCGAATACAACCCTTATGTCAGCCTTGTTCCGAAACAAGGGATTAAGCTGACGCCGAAGCATTATGCCTATTTAAAAATTTCAGAAGGCTGCGATCACCGTTGCACTTTCTGTATTATCCCGTCCATGCGCGGCGATTTGGATAGCCGCCCGATTGTCCAAGTTTTAGATGAAGCGAAACGTTTGGTCGACTCAGGCGTAAAAGAATTACTGATCGTCTCCCAAGACACTTCAGCCTATGCGTTAGATAAGAAAAAAGAAGATGGCGCTAAAACCGTGTTTTGGAACGGTATGCCGATTAAAAATAATCTGCTGACTTTGTGTGAACAGTTGGGTTCAATGGGCGTTTGGGTGCGTTTGCATTATGTTTATCCTTATCCGCACGTCGATGATCTGATTCCTTTGATGGCACAGGGCAAAATTCTGCCGTACTTGGATATCCCGTTACAACACGCAAGTCCAAAAATTCTTAAAGCGATGAAACGCCCGGGGGCGATCGATCGTACGTTAGAACGCATAAAAAAATGGCGTGAAATATGCCCAGATTTAACCCTGCGTTCAACATTTATCGTCGGCTTCCCCGGCGAAACGGAAGAAGATTTCCAAATGTTGTTGGACTTTTTAACACAAGCGCAATTAGATCGTGTCGGTTGCTTTAAATTCAGCCCTGTTGACGGCGCTGTGGCAACCGATATGCCGGATCAAGTACCGGAAGAAATCAAAGAAGAACGTTTCCATCGTTTTATGCAGTTACAACAGCAGATTTCTGCCGCCCGCTTACAACAAAAAATCGGTAAAACCTTGAACGTGATTGTCGATGAAATTGACGAAGACGGCATTATTGCCCGCTCAATGGCGGATGCGCCTGAAATTGACGGTGTGGTATATGTCGATAATCTTTCCGGCATAGAGGTTAAAGTCGGACAATTTATTAGCGTAACCGTCACCCACGCCGATGAATACGACCTATGGGCAAGCTGCTGATGTTTAACGTAACGAACTTTTGCTGCCAAAAATGGTCTTAGAGATGCGTAAAAACGCATTTAAGACAATTCATGATGAGGTTTTATATGAAAATAGCAAAAGCAGTCACCGTATTGGCACTCGTTATCGGCTTATCCGCTTGTAATAATCTAAGTCAATCACAACGCAATACCGCTATTGGCGCCGCAATCGGCGGTGTAGCGGGTAGTGTGATCGGAAATTCGACAGGTGCAACCCTTGGCGGAGCTGCACTCGGCGGCGTTATCGGCAGCCAAATCGGTAAATAATTTCCCCTCAACGGCACACGTTTCCAACCTGTGCCGTATTTTTTCACCGCATATCACAATAGGCACTTCATCGATGGCGCACGTTTCCAACGTATGCCGTATTCTTTTCATCACATGACAATATAGGCACCCGTTTATAAACGGGCGCCATCTTTAGGTGATCGATGAATTCTTTGATGGCGCACCTTTCTAACGTGCGCCGTATTTTTTCACCACATATCACTATAGGCACCCGTTTATAAACAAGCGCCATCTTTGATTCCGTTTATACCGACGAAACACGGCTTTTTCTTTGCGTCCTATTTTGTTCTAGCGTACAATCCAATCTTTCCGATTCGGAGGTTAATATGAAAAAACTCGCATTTGTTATGTTGATCGCAAGCCTAGGTTTAACCGCATGTGGCGTAAAAGGCCCGCTTTATTTCCCTGAAAAAACAGAACAAACCCAAACTCAATAAGCGGTCGGATTTTGCAAATTTTTTGCAAAATCCGACCGCTTGTAAACACAACTCGGATATTTTAAATGGATTATTTTAACTATAAAAATCAACAACTTTTTGCAGAAGATGTGGCGATTAGCGACATCATTGCACAACACGGCACCCCAGCCTATATTTACTCAAGAGCGACGTTAGAACGCCATTGGCATGCATTTGATAAGGCATTTGGTGAACATCCGCACTTAATCTGCTTTGCAGTAAAGTCTAATTCTAACATTGCATTATTGAACGTCATGGCTCGTTTAGGTTCAGGCTTTGATATTGTGTCTCAAGGTGAATTAGAGCGTGTCTTAGCAGCAGGTGGAGAGGCAGTCAAAGTTGTCTTCTCCGGCGTAGCCAAATCCCACAGCGAAATCGCCCGAGCCCTAGAAGTGGGAATTCGTTGTTTTAACGTGGAATCGGTTTCCGAATTAAAACGGATTAACGAAGTGGCAGGGCAACTTGGCAAAATCGCGCCTATCTCATTGCGTGTCAATCCGGATGTCGATGCCAAAACCCACCCCTATATTTCAACAGGGTTAAAAGAGAATAAATTCGGTGTCAGCGTGAAAGAAGCCCGTGAAGTGTATCGCTTTGCTAAAACCTTACCGAATGTCAAAATCACAGGTATGGATTGCCATATCGGCTCACAATTAACCGAATTACAGCCGTTTTTAGATGCAACGGATCGTGTCATTGTGCTTATGGAACAGCTCAAGCAAGATGGCATCGAATTACATCATCTCGATCTTGGTGGCGGTTTAGGGGTGCCTTACAACGGTGAAACGCCACCACATCCGACAGAATATGCTGCTGCGTTGCTCAATAAACTGAAAGCTTACCCGAATCTTGAAATTATTTTAGAACCGGGCAGAGCGATTACGGCAAATGCAGGGATCTTAGTGACTAAAGTTGAGTACATCAAACAGAATGAAGATCGCCATTTTGCAATTGTGGATACAGGGATGAACGACATGATCCGCCCTGCACTATACGAAGCCTATATGCAAATTATTGAAGTAAACCCATCGCTTGTACGTGAAAAAGCCGTGTATGATGTCGTGGGGCCAATCTGTGAAACCTCGGATTTCTTAGGTAAACAGCGAGAATTGGCGATTGCCGAAGGCGATCTGATTGCCATGCGTTCGGCCGGGGCTTATGGTGCCACCATGTCATCAACTTACAACTCACGCCCACAAGCGGTGGAAGTGATGGTGGACGGCGATAACGCTCATCTCATTAAATCTCGCGCCGGCTTTGAAGAGTTATGGCGTTTAGAAAAATTACTCCCTTAACATATAGGAAAAATAGAATGAAACTTTATTATCTCCCGGGCGCTTGCTCATTTGTTCCGCATACCGCATTAGAATGGATTGGCAAACCGTATGAAGCGGAAGCGGTAAATCACGCAAAAATTAAATCTCCGGAATACTTGGCGTTAAACCCGCAAGGTGCGGTGCCGCTTTTGGTAGACGGTGATTTCGTACTGTCTCAAAATATTGCGATTTTAACTTACCTTGACAATCTTTATCCCGAAGCAAAACTTTTCGGTAGTAATACGGCTCAAGACAAAGCTAAGGCAATGCGTTGGTTATCATTCTTTAATTCCGATATACATAAAGCCTTTGTGCCGCTGTTCCGTGTGCCGGCTTATGCACAAGGAAACGACGACTTAACCGCAGAAATTCGTCAAAATGCGGCGGACAATGTATTAAGAATGTTAGAAATCGCAGATGAACATCTTGAAAGCCATGCGTTCTTTGGTGAACGTATTTGTGTGGCGGATATCTACCTTTATACCATGCTTGGCTGGTGCAAAAAATTAGGGTTAGATATTAGCCACTTAACCCATTTCAAATCTTTCATTGAGCGTGTGGAAGCGGATAAAGCGGTGGATTCTGTCCGTATTCAGGAAGGCTTAAAAGCTTAATTCATACGGCTTACAAGCGGTGCGATATCAAGATTTTTTTGCAAAGGCAAAATGTATTTGATTCGCACCGCTTTTTTATTGCGAAATAGATCACAATTTATCGTAAATCTCCTTTTTCTTTTTGGGATAAAGATTAGACTGTCGGCGGAAAACTGATTTTTTCTCACGATAAGGAGGAGATGATGACAGCAGTCAATCAAGAGATGGTGAATACCCTCATTCAGTTATTAGGGGGTAAAGCCAATATCCAAACGGCGGGAAATTGTATGACCCGATTAAGAATTTCCCTGCATAATCCTCAGCTTGCTCAAGTTGCTCAGTTGAAAAAAGTTGAGGGGGTGATGGGGGTGGTTGAAGTTCAAAACCAGTTACAAATCATCCTAGGCCCGGGGAAAGCCTCAAAAGCGGCGGAGTTGGTCAATCAAGCCTTGGCAGAACAAGGACAGGATAAGGGCGCCGATCTGTCTCAAATCGCCAAAAGCCATAAACAACAATTAAAAGCGCAGCATACTTCTTCCCTTCATCAATTCTTAACCAAATTCGCCACGATTTTTACGCCGCTGATTCCCGGATTTATCGGCGCCGGTTTGCTGTTAGGCTTTGCGACGTTATTCCAACAGCTCTTTATTACGGGCGTGAGCGAGCCGAGTACCTTTATCGTAGAACTTGTCAACTATATGAAGGTGTTCAGCAAAGGCTTATTCAGCTTCCTCAGTATTCTGATCGGCTATAATGCGGCGAAAGCCTTTGGCGGATCGGGGATTAACGGTGCCATTATCGCTTCATTGTTTATTTTGGGCTACAACCCTGAGGCGAAAGCGGGCATTTATTCCGGAATGAGTACCTTCTTTGGTTTGGGTATTGATCCGAGAGGAAACATCATCGGCGTACTGATTGCCGCTATTGTCGGCGCTAAAGTGGAACAGTGGGTGCGTAAATTTATTCCTGACAATTTGGATATGATCCTCACATCCACCGTCACACTGTTGATTATGGGGGTGTTTACCTTTTTGATCATTATGCCGATTGGCGTTGTGCTGTTTGACGGTATGTCGTGGCTCTTCTCGCACTTAAACGGTAACCCGCTCGGTAGTGCGGTATTGGCGGGGTTATTCCTGATTGCAGTGATGTTCGGTATTCATCAAGGTTTTGTTCCCGTTTATTTCGCTTTAGTAGAAACTCAAGGGTTTAATGCGCTGTTTCCTATTCTTGCCATGGCGGGCGCCGGACAGGTGGGTGCGGCTCTCGCCCTGTATGCCCGAGCCAATAAAGACTCCGTGTTACGCACCCAAATTAAAGGAGCGATTATTCCGGGTTTTTTAGGCATTGGCGAGCCGTTAATTTACGGGGTGACGCTGCCTCGTGTGAAACCTTTTATTACCGCATGTATCGGCGGTGCCGCCGGCGGATTTATGATTGGTTTAATCGCTTTCTTAGGATTCCCGATGGGGTTAAATACGGTTTTCGGTCCGTCCGGTTTACTGGCAATTCCATTGATGACCTCACCTAACGGTATTTTCCCTGCGATTGCGATTTACCTTTGTGGTACCGTCACCGCTTATATCGTCGGTTTTGTGACGACTTACTTTTTCGCCACTAAAAATGTCGATTTAAGCTAAACTTGCCGCTGCCCTCTTTGAGGGCAGCGCTATGCAAATAACTCCAACAGTATATTAAGCAGAATAATACCCAACCCGACACTGAGAAGAATATTTTTCTTCCAGCGATAGCTGATAATAACGGCAACTAAAGCCAGCAATTGGGCGAAAAAGCGTGAGTAGCCGCTATTTAAACCGAAGTCCGGCAATTGAATACTGGTTACCACCAACAAAATCATAATAACAAGCGGTAACATTTTGTTTAATTTTTGCAAAACAGGATGCGCAAGCAGTGATTTCGGCAGAACGAGAGGAATAAAACGACACAGTTGTGTTCCCAGCACCAAGGCAATCAACATATAAACCAGTTCAAGCTGTTCCATTACTGTTCTCCGTTCGGCTTCGTTTTAGCTTGTGGCAGTAAAGCAACGATCACGATGGCAATCACAATCGCAACTAGTAATACACTGCTAGAAGTCATCTGACTTGCCAACACAAATCCGATGAAAGCAATAAAAATCGGCTTCCACTGTTTTTGGCTTTGATATTGTTCATAAGCCAAAATAGCAAACAGACAAGGCAAGGCAAAATCCAAATTGGGAATATAGTCCGCAATAGAGTCTCCCACACCGATGCCGATAATGGTTGCCAACGTCCAATAACTGACACCCAAAACGGCGATTTTCGCCATTAACGCTTTACGGACTTCCGGTGAAAAGGTTGTCAATAAGCCAAAATTCTCATCCGTTAAATAGCTCACGCTGATTATTTTTTGCACCTTTTGTTCCGGAAGTGAATTGCGAACGTTCAAGGTATAAAAGATAAAACGCAGGCTCATCAATAACGTGCTTAAAAAAACAGACACCAAGCCGGCACCTGACACAAAAAAAGGAATCGCCGCATATTGCGCAGTGCCGGAGAAAACTGTAAAGCACATCACAATGGTAAACCATGCGGGCATTCCTGCATTGGTGGCTAAAATGCCGTAGGCAATTCCCGCTGCGAGGTAACCCATAAAAATCGGAGTGGTGAGTTTCACCGCATTTTTCCAGCTGTCTTCCGTGTTTAATGACATATCTTCCTCAAAGAGAATAAAAAAGGGGCGTATTATAACCGAAGCGCCCCTTGATAATCGCCGATACCCATAAAAAAACCTACGCACTTGCGTAGGCTTTTCGAACCGTTCGGACTATTTCAGTCCTAATTTTTTCTCAAGATAGTGAATGTTGGTTCCGCCTTTTCGGAAGTTTTCATCGGCCAAAATCTGCTTGTGAAGCGGAATATTGGTTTTAATCCCTTCCACAATGGTTTCCGATAATGCGTTTTCCATACGACGAATCGCAATATCACGACTTTCAGCAAAGGTAATTAATTTACCAATCATTGAATCATAATGCGGCGGCACCGAATATCCTGCGTAAATGTGCGAATCCCAGCGTACGCCTAAACCGCCCGGCACGTGTAAACGGGTAATTTTACCCGGCGACGGTAAGAAGGTTGCCGGATCTTCGGCATTAATACGACATTCAATCGCGTGGCCACGCACTTTAATATCTTCTTGTTTGATAGAAATTGGTAAACCTGCCGCAACACGAAGCTGTTCTTTCACAAGGTCAACCCCGGTAATCATCTCGGTCACAGGGTGTTCTACTTGTAAACGGGTGTTCATCTCAATGAAATAGAACTCACC
>JBGXMX010000165.1:0-3534 GCA_041809245.1 Glaesserella sp. | reverse complement strand
TACCAAAACCTGATAGTTTTACGTAATCTCCTTGTTCTAAACCAAGGCGGATCTCTTCAAAAAAGTCCTCAACAAATTGTTTTGCGATTCGCTTGTCTAAACCACATTTTTCAACGAGGTTCTCTGCGATTTCAATTTTGGTAAGTGCCATAATTTGTCCTTAAATCTAATCTCTTAGATAAGCATTAAAACGTTGTGCAAGTGCTTCTAAAACAGCTTGAATCACCGCATTAATCTCTTCTTCTTCAAGGGTTTTCTCTGTATCTTGAATCGTTAAGCTGATGGCTAAACTTTTCTTACCTTCGGCTAAATTAGTACCTTGGTAAACATCAAATAAATTGACTCCAACCAGCTTAGAACCGCCCGCTTGACGAGTAGTATCAAGTACGTCTCCGGCAGGAATATCGCTATTTACTACCACCGCAATGTCTCGTTTGTTAGACGGGAAGCGTGAAATTTCTTTCGCATTCGGCACTTGGCGTTCGGAAATTGCAGAAGCCAAAATTTCAAACGCCACAGGTTTACCCGAAAGACCGAGCTTTTGTACGATTTTAGGGTGAATCGTACCGATAAAACCGATTTCTTTACCATCTAACATAATGGCTGCCGATTGTCCCGGATGGAATGCCGGGAATGCTTTTGCGACAAATCGTAAATCATTCCTGACATGAGTTAAAGAGAGAACTCGCTCCAAATCCCCTTTTAAATCAAAGAAATCTACGTTTTCTGCTTTATGCTCCCAATGAGCAGGGCGTTTATCTCCCGCAATTACACCGCCAATTACAAATTCTTGGCGGACACCGTTTTCTGCGTTGCTATCCGGAATAAAGCGTAAACCGCTTTCAAAGATACGCACTCGGTTTTGCTGGCGGTTTTGGTTATAAGCAACAGTTTCAAGTAAGCCTGTTAAAAGCGATACACGCATTGCCGACATTTCACTTGAAATCGGATTTGGTAGAATTAACGCTTCTTGATTAGGGTGTAATAACTCTTGGATTTTTGGATCAACAAAGCTATAAGTGATGACCTCTTGGTAATCGCTGTCAATTAATGCCGTACGGACACGAATCGCTTCTAAGACTTTTTCAGGGACACCTTTCATTTGTAAATGAGCAAGTGGCGCATTATTTGGAATGCTGTTATAGCCGTAAATACGTGCGACTTCTTCTATAAGATCTTCTTCGATCTCAATATCAAAACGCCAACTTGGTGATTGAGTCGTCCAACTTTCGTTTGCATAGCTTGGGTTTAAATCTAAGCGAGCTAAAATATCGGTTACGGTTTCGGTATCAATATGGTGACCGAGTAAGCTATCTAATTTGCTACGGCGTAAAACCACTTGTTTAGATGTTGGTAAATGAGCTGAACTCACCGCTTCTACGATCTCACCTGCTTCACCGCCACAAATCTCAAGCAATAAAGCTGTTGCTCTTTCCATTTCTTTACGCGTTAATTCCGGATCAACACCACGCTCAAAGCGGTGAGATGCGTCTGTGTGTAAGCCATATTGTCTTGCACGCCCTGTAATTGCAAGCGGTGCGAAGAATGCAGCTTCTAACACCACATCTTTAGTTTCAGCACTTACGCCACTCGCTTCGCCACCAAAAATACCAGCCATTGCAAGCGGTCCGTTTTGGTCTGCAATTAACAACGTATTTGGCTGAAGTTTGGCTGTCGTGCCATCAAGTAGCACAAGTTCTTCGCCCTCTTTTGCCATACGCACTTGGATTGCACCGTTGATTTTTGCCGCATCAAAGGCGTGCATTGGCTGACCAAGTTCAAGTAAGCTCAGATTAGTAATATCCACAATCGGATCGATAGAACGAATACCACAACGGCGTAATTTTTCCTGTAACCATAATGGTGACTGTGCTTTGACATTCACATTTTTCACCACACGACCTAAATAGCGTGGGCAGGCTTCAGGGGCTTGAAGTTCAATCGCCACTTTATCTGCAATGGTTGCAGGCACAGCTTGAATTTCAGGTGCATTTATCGCTAATTGATTCACTACCCCAACTTCACGAGCGATCCCTGCAATGCTTAAACAGTCCGCACGGTTAGGCGTTAAGCTGATTTCAATCGCACGATCGTTTAATTTGAGATAGTCACGGAAATCTACCCCTACTGGTGCGTCCGCAGGTAACTCAATAATACCGCTATGATCTTCTTTAATCCCTAATTCTGAGAATGAGCAAAGCATTCCCTCTGACGGCTGACCACGCAATTTGGTTTTCTTAATTTTAAAATCACCCGGTAACACCGCCCCTTCTGTTGCACAAGCCACTTTCAAACCTTGACGGCAGTTTGGTGCGCCACAAACAATGTCTAATAAACGTTCGCCACCCACATTCACTTTGGTGACACGCAATTTATCCGCATCAGGGTGCTGAGCACACTCAACCACTTCGCCGATAACCACACCGTTAAATTCACCTGCAACCGCTTCAACGGCATCGACTTCTAAACCTAACATAGTAATTTGGTCACATAATTGTTCGGTGGTAATCGCCGGATTAACCCACTCACGCAACCAACTTTCGCTGAATTTCATTTATCTATTCCTCATTAATTCTTTTCCCCGTTCAATGGGGATAGCTAGGGGGGAGCCTTTAGGGCAATTACAAGCGGTCAGATTTAAGTAACATTTTGCAATCCCCCCTTCCGCCTTCGGCACCTTCCCCCGCAAGCGGGGGGAAGGGAATATATCAATTACTTAAACTGCTTTAAGAAACGCAGATCATTTTCAAAGAATGAACGTAAATCGGTCACGTTATAACGCAACATCGTCAAACGCTCAACGCCCATTCCCACCGCAAAACCTGTGTATTCATCAGGATCAATGCCCACATTGCGAAGTACATTCGGGTGAACCATTCCGCAACCTAATACCTCAAGCCATTTACCGTTTTTACCCATTACATCCACTTCCGCTGACGGCTCAGTGAATGGGAAATAAGACGGACGGAAACGCACTTGCAGATCTTCTTCAAAGAAAGCTCTTAAGAAATCGTGCAATAAGCCTTTTAACTCGGTAAAGTTGGCTTTTTTATCCACATAAAGTAGCTCAATTTGGTGGAACATTGGCGTATGGGTTTGATCGTAGTCGTTACGATAAACACGCCCCGGAGCCATAATGCGAATAGGCGGTTGCATTTTTTCCATGGTACGAATTTGAACGCCTGACGTTTGGGTACGCAACAAACGCTCCGCATCAAACCAAAATGTATCGTGATCTGCACGAGCAGGGTGATGAGCAGGGATATTTAACGCATCAAAGTTATAATAATCCGTTTCAATTTCAGGGCCTTTTTCCACGCTAAAGCCGAGTTCTGAGAAGAATTTCACCACACGTTCAATCGTGATTGACACAGGGTGTAAACCGCCTAACTCTGTTTTACGCCCCGGCAAGCTCACATCAATACTTTCAGCGGCTAATTTGGCATTGAGTTCTTCCGTTTCCAGCTGTTCTTTTTTCGCATTCAGCGCATCTTGTGCTTTCTGTTCGTTCTTTGAAAATGATCTGCGTTTCTT
>JBGXMX010000164.1:0-9041 GCA_041809245.1 Glaesserella sp. | reverse complement strand
GTTCCACCATACGTTTGATTAAACGTTCAAGCTGAATTCGGGCAATCGCACGGATGTTGGCTTTATCCAATGGGTGGAATACCACAGTTTCATCAATACGGTTGATAAATTCAGGGCGGAAATGTTGTCCAACCACATTCATCACGATAGTTTTCATTTCATCGTAACTCATATTTTCCGCATTCTCTTGAATTAAGTGCGAACCTAAGTTTGATGTCATAATGACGACAGTATTACGGAAATCCACCGTACGACCTTGTCCGTCGGTTAAGCGACCATCATCAAGCACCTGCAATAAAATGTTGAACACATCCGGGTGAGCTTTTTCCACTTCATCGAGCAATACGACGGAATATGGACGACGGCGAACCGCTTCGGTTAAATATCCGCCTTCTTCATAGCCGACATATCCTGGGGGTGCTCCCACTAGGCGAGACACACTATGTTTTTCCATAAATTCAGACATATCGATCCGCACCATTGCATCTTGATCGTCAAATAAGAAGTTGGCTAATGTTTTACAAAGCTCTGTTTTCCCTACGCCTGTCGGTCCTAAGAATAGGAATGAACCGATAGGGCGATTTGGATCAGATAAGCCTGCACGACTACGGCGGATCGCATTTGCCACCGCATCAACCGCTTCACTTTGACCGATTACGCGTTTGTGTAGCACTTCTTCCATTCGCAATAATTTCTCTTTTTCCCCTTCCATCATTTTAGATACAGGGATACCTGTGGCTTTAGACAGCACTTCGGCAATTTCTTCATCGGTCACTTTGGTGCGTAGCAGATGATTTTCACCGCCCTCTTCTTCACGTTTTACCGCTTCTTGCAACTGCTTTTCAAGGGCTGGAATTTTGCCGTATTGCAACTCCGACATTTTCTCGAAGTTGTTCTCACGGCGAGCCTGATCCATTTCAATTCGGGCATTTTCCAACTCGGTTTTAATGTGTTGCGTGCCTAATAGAGCGGATTTTTCTGCTTTCCATACTTCTTCCAGCTCCGCATATTCACGTTCACGAGCGGTCAGATCCTCGTCTAATTTTGCAAGACGCTGACGGCTGGCTTCATCTTCTTCTTTTTGCAACGCTTGACGCTCTAATTTCAACTGAATGATACGGCGTTCAAGTTTGTCTAACGGCTCTGGTTTAGAGTCGATTTCCATACGCAAGCTGGAAGCTGCTTCATCAATTAAATCAATCGCTTTATCGGGTAACTGACGATCTGAAATATAGCGGTGCGAAAGAGTTGCAGCTGCTACAATCGCAGGGTCAGTAATTTGAACGTGATGGTGAATTTCGTAACGTTCTTTCAAACCACGCAAAATCGCAATCGTATCTTCAACCGTCGGTTCATCGACCAACACTTTCTGGAAACGACGCTCCAGAGCCGCATCTTTTTCAATGTACTGACGATATTCATCTAAGGTTGTCGCCCCGACACAGTGCAACTCGCCACGAGCAAGGGACGGTTTCAACAAGTTACCTGCGTCCATCGCTCCATCGGTTTTACCTGCACCGACCATCGTATGAATTTCATCAATAAACAGGATTACTTGCCCTTCTTCTTTGGCAAGTTCATTTAATACCGCTTTCAAACGTTCTTCAAACTCACCACGGTATTTTGCCCCTGCAATTAACGCCCCCATATCCAACGACAATACCCGTTTGTTCTTCAAACCCTCAGGCACTTCACCATTGACAATACGTTGTGCTAAACCTTCGACAATCGCCGTTTTCCCCACGCCAGGTTCACCAATAAGCACAGGGTTATTTTTAGTACGGCGTTGCAACACTTGCACTGTGCGACGGATTTCTTCATCACGCCCGATCACAGGATCCAGTTTGCCTGCTTTAGCCCGTTCTGTTAAATCAATGGTATATTTTTGTAACGCTTGTCTCGTTTCTTCTGCATTTTGATTATTCACGCTCTCCCCTCCACGAATTTGTTGAATAGCGGCTGTCACTTTCTCTTTGGTTAAACCTAAGTTTTTCAATAACTTGCCTAAATCACCATTATCTTCAAGTGCCGCAAGCACAAATAGCTCTGATGAAATAAAGCTATCGCCAAACTGTTGCGACAATTTATCGCATTGATTTAACAAGCGAAAAAGTTGTTGCGACGGCTGTGTATTGCCCCCCTTGCACCTGCGGCAAACGGCTAATAATGCCATCAAGTTCACTGATTAAACGGTTAGGTTGCACATTTAAACTGGTGACAAGCGGTGTGATTGAACCATCATTTTGCTTTAACAAGGCAAGCATTAAATGGGCCGGTTCAATATAGGGATTATCTTTGCCAACAGCTAAAGATTGTGCATCGGCAATTGCTGATTGAAACTTGCTGGTAAATTTATCAATATTCATAGTTTCCTCTAAATTCTGTTATTAAATGTTCTGACTTCGAGATTACTCTCGCTTGACGTAGCTATAAATTGGGATTGTCAAGGGGATTTCAAGGGGAAATGTGAAATAGATCACAAAATTTTATTTGCAAGCCCCCATTTTTTATTTTTTCGATCTCGATCGAAAAAATTCAATTTGCTCATCGTAAAACACACTCTGACGATATATTCTACAAATAGGATTGAGAAAGATATAAAAAAGGAATAATATGTATATCAATTTTATATATCAACCTCCACCATTGTTTGAGTACGATCCGAGAAAAAGTGCCAGTAATTTGGAAAAACACGGTATTGATTTTGAACACGCTAAACGTATTTGGGAAGATGAAAATCGGGTAACACTTGAAGTTCAGCTTACACCTGAGATTCGTTATATCACTATCGGTAAAATTGGATCAAAACATTGGACGGCGGTACATACACGTAGGGCAGATAACATTCGGCTAATATCTGTTCGACGTTCTCGTAAACAAGAGGTGAATTACTATGAAGCCTACCATTAGTACAGAAGAGTTTGAACGTCTTTTTGACGAAGGAAAAGAGGATATTTTGCAATATTGCGATCTCTCCACCGCCCAACGCCCTAATCAATTCAAACGTGTTAATGTCGATTTTCCACTTTGGATGGTAGAAAGTCTAGATAAACAGGCTCAACATCTAGGTGTGCCTAGACAAGCACTCATCAAAATGTGGATTGCAGAAAAATTGCCCGATCCAAGAAAGACTAAATAGACAGTCTATAAAAACGGCGACTATTTTCCATTATTTGTTTAGCAACTTGCATCTTTGTAAGTTGCTTTATTTTCGCTATATACTCAATTGTAGCCTCAAGTTGCTCCACAATACTTTCAACCGCAAAACCTTGATGTTGCCAAGGTCCGTCCGTTTCGATCATAATTCGATCCAAAGGAAAACACTCCACTACCCTCTGCACTTTCGGATTAGTTAATATATCGGGATTTACACTGATAAAATAAGGTGTTTTTAATAACTCACCCAGCCATTTATCACTCGCCTTAAACCAGTGAAAATGCGCTTTTTGAAGCTGATATTTTGCTAACAGCTCAAGGGCAATTTCCGTATCCTCATAAACAATATGCAAATTTATTGGCAAATCATACCGCTTGCAAAGCACGATAAATCGTTCTAAAAGTTCAATATAAGGCTGATAATCCAAATTCAGTTGCTCACGTTTTAGATAATAGGGCAAACCGACTTCACCGCAAGCGGTCAGATCTTGATGATTTTTTGCAATCCACTCAAAAAGCTGTTGTTGTTCTGAAGATGAGGGTAAAGGTTGTTCAGGGTGAAAACCTGCTGCGATATGAATGTGTGGAAATTGCCGTTTAAGCGCTAATAAACGTTGGCTACTGGCTAAATCTGTTGCGACTGCAAGCAAACCTGCCAGTTTTGGGTTTTGAATGATGTGACGAATCTGCGATTCTGAATATTGATCCAAATGAATATGACTGTCGAACATAAGCATAAAAAAGGGCGAACCTCATCGCTCGCCCATTGATAATATTGAGTTATTTCGCATCCGCTCTCAATGCTTCTGCTTTATCCGTTTTTTCCCAAGGGAAATGCTCACGACCGAAGTGTCCGTAAGCTGCGGTTTCACGATAAATCGGACGGATTAAATCTAACATTTTGATTAAACCGTATGGGCGTAAATCAAAGTGTTCACGCACTAAACGTACTAAAACTTCATTGCTCACTTTACCCGTACCAAAGGTTTCCACCATAATTGATGTCGGCTCTGCGATACCGATAGCATAAGAAAGTTGAATTTCACAACGATCTGCTAAACCTGCTGCGACAATGTTTTTCGCTACATAACGTGCAGCATAGGCAGCTGAGCGGTCCACTTTTGACGGATCTTTACCCGAGAAAGCTCCGCCACCGTGACGAGCAGCTCCGCCGTAGGTATCAACGATAATTTTACGCCCCGTTAAACCACAGTCGCCCATTGGACCGCCGATGACGAAACGACCTGTCGGGTTGATAAAGTATTTGGTGTTTTGGCTTAACCATTCGCTTGGTAATACCGGCTTGATGATCTCTTCCATCACACCTTCAAACACGGTTTTCTGATCAACGTATTCTGCATGTTGAGTTGAAAGTACCACAGCATCAATGCCTTTAATTTTATTATCTTCGTAAATAAAGGTTAATTGGCTTTTCGCATCCGGGCGTAACCAGTCTAATTTACCTGATTTACGCACTTTGGCTTGTTGTTCCATTAAGCGGTGAGCGTAAGTGATTGGTGCCGGCATTAACACTTCAGTTTCATTTGTCGCATAACCGAACATAATCCCTTGGTCACCTGCACCTTGCTCTAACGGGTTAGCACGGTCCACGCCTTGATTGATGTCCGGTGATTGTTTACCGATGGCATTTAATACCGCACACGAGTGCGCATCAAAGCCCATATCGGAATGGGTATAACCGATGTCGCAAATCACTTGGCGAGTTAAGTTTTCAATATCCACCCAAGCAGAAGTGGTGATCTCACCGCCCACAAGTGCCATACCGGTTTTTACATAGGTTTCACACGCCACACGTGCTTTCGGGTCTTGTTTGAGAATTTCGTCTAATACTGCATCTGAGATTTGGTCTGCGATTTTATCCGGATGCCCTTCGGATACCGACTCCGAGGTAAATAAGTTGATTGACATTGACTTTATCCTATTGATTCATATTAATTATCTGCAATAAACAAGCGGTCTGTTTTTGCAAAAATTTTGCAATTTCCGACCGCTTGCAAAAATTGATTTGGAAGTTTTTCCATCTAGACGTCTATAATACGTTTTTTGATGAATGATGACAAATCTTTTTTCATCAGAAAATCGATCTATCTCACAAAATACAATTTTGTCCTTAACAACTTATTTACAAGTGAAATGGAGCGTGATAAAAAGCGAAAGTTTGCTATTTACATCAAATAGTACAACATATCTTGCAATTGAATGTTAATCAGCTAAGGAGCATCAAATGAAAAACATGAAACTGACTCTTACCACATTGGCAAGCGTATTGTTAGCAACATTTATCGCCGGGTGTGATGACAAAGCAAAACCCGCCACAACAAACGCAACGCCTGCGGCTGAGAGTACTGCACCTGCAACGACAGTACAAAGTAAATTTGTTACCATTGCGACAGGCGGTGCTTCTGGTCCTTATAATATTATTGCAACGACCCTTGCCGATATTTACACCAAAGATCTTAAAACCAATTCAAAAACACAAACAACCGGCGCCTCTGTTGAGAACCTTAACTTACTCGGTCAGAAAAAAGTCGAAATGGCTTTCGTGATGAGTGATGCACTCAATGATGCGTTAAACGGCACCGGCAGCTTCCAAAACAAAATTGATAATGTCGAACAAGTTGCCGCACTTTACCCGAATTATGTACAAATTGTGACATCAAAACGTACAGGGATTAAAACCATTACCGATTTAAAAGGTAAACGTGTTGCAACCGGGGCTCAAAATTCAGGGGTTGAAGTCAATGCCCGCAACCTGCTTGAAGGCTTTGGTATCACTTATGCCGATATTAAAGTCGATTATCTTGGTTATGCGGAAGCGGCGGATGCATTGAAATCAGGCAGTATCGATGCGGCATTCTTAACCAGTGGTTTACCGAATTCCTCGTTAATGGAGTTACAACAAGGCTTTGACCTACAACTAGTAGCAATTCCTGCTGATGGGGTGGACAAATTAGCCGCAGACAAACCGTACTTCAACTCAATGGACATCCCTGCGAATACTTACGGCAATCCGGAGCCTATTCCAACGGCGGCAATTAAAAATGCGTTAGTCATTCGTAAAGATTTAAGCGAAGCCGACGGCTATTTACTCACCAAAACATTCTTTGAAAACTTGCCGCAGCTTCAAACCGCTCACCAAGCAGCAAAAGATGTGAACGTGAAAGAAGCCCAAGAAGGCTTAGTTGCTCCATTACACCCGGGGGCAAAAAAATATTACGACGAAGTTAATGCAAAATAGTCTGTTGATAGCATGAAAATAAAGCCCAGTAATTTATTATGGATCGCTGTTGCAACTATAATCGTTATTGGGCTGTTTCCGATTAAATTTATCACGGTAACCACAGAGCAAGGCGAATGTCTTCTGCATGGCGATCGCTTTGCATTACGGTGGCGACATTCCGTCGAACACCAGTTGTGGTATGAACATTATCAACGACAAGGTGATAACCTCCACCTTTATCAAACATGGTTACAAACATTTGGTGCTGGCACGCCTTCACAGGGTGATTTTTTATCCGATGTGCCACAAGGTTATATAGGTTATAAACAACATATTGATTTACCTGAGATAAATTGGACTGTTTCTCGGCGTATGGAAGGGACAATCTTTGTCGGCGATTGGCAATTTCCTGTTTATCAAACCGTTTCTGACTATTCTGTTGTAAAGATCAAACCAGCCCGGTCAATTTTAGCCTCTTTTCTGTTAAGGAAATATTGCAATGACTGATTCAATCAAAATGGACACCGTTATCGGTGCAAAAGAACAAGAGATTTTGGAGAAGTATGATCGCGAATCGGTCACTCGCCAATCCACAGGCCATTTCAACAAATGGCTGATTACAATTATTGCCGTTTTATACTCTCTGTTTCATTTATATATTACTTTCTATCCACTGCCGACTTTGATTCAACGTTCCGTTCACGTCGGTGTCGGAGCAATTTTGATCTTTTTAATCTACCCTGCCTCACAAAAAAGCCGTAAAGGTTCTGCGGCTTGGTATGATTGGCTGTGGATGATCGGCGCTGCCGCCGGCGTGCTTTATCTTATTTATCAATATAATGATATTATGACGGTACGAGGCGGTATTCCAAATAGTACGGATATTGTGATGGCAATCATCACTGTCGTCGTAGTTCTTGAAGTAACACGCCGTGTCACGGGTTGGATTTTAGTCCTTTTTGCTCTGCTGTTTTTACTTTATCCGTTTATCAGCTCAATGGACTTTATGCCTGACAGCCTGCTTACCCGCCCTTATGACATTGGCGATATTTTCGGTCAACTCTATTTGAAAACCGAAGGTTTATACTCTTCTGCAACCGGTGCCTCCGTTACCTTTATTTTCCTTTTTATCTTATTTGGCGCTTTCCTTGCCAAATCAGGAATGGGGCAACTGTTTAACGATTTAGCCTTAGCCATTGCCGGCGATAAGCAGGGTGGTCCTGCAAAAGTAGCGGTCATTTCTAGTGGATTCATGGGAAGTATTAATGGTGCAGCCGTAGCGAACGTTGTCAGTACGGGAGCCTTTACCATTCCGCTGATGAAAAAAATCGGCTACCACAAAAACTTTGCCGGTGCCGTTGAAGCAAGCGCTTCGGTCGGTGGGCAAATTCTACCGCCGATTATGGGTGCAAGTGCCTTTATTATGGCAGAAACCACGGGGGTCAGTTACGGCACCATTGCCCTTGCCGCATTGTTACCTGCGTTACTTTACTATCTTGGTGTAATCGCTCAAGTCCATTTCCGTGCAGGGAAACAAAATCTAAAAGGTGTGCCGAAAGATCAATTACCACGCATTAAAGAAGTAATGAAAGCACGTGGCCATATGTTGCTACCGATTTTAGCTTTAGTGTGGTTCTTAATTGAATCGGTACCTATCGGCTATGCTGCAGCTTATACGATCGGAATTACCGTCGTAGTCAGTCAATTGCGTAAAGAAACCCGTATGGGAATCAAAGAAATTATTGATGCCCTTGAAGACGGTGCAAAACAATCCCTTTCTGTTATGGCAGCTTGTGCGGTGGTCGGGATTGTTATTGGTGTGGTAAACTTAACTAGCTTCGGTACAGTCATCACTTCTTCAATCGTGACGTTAGGTGCAGGCTCACTCTTTCTGACCCTCTTTTTGACCATGATTGCTTCAATGATTCTCGGTATGGGCTTACCTTCAATCCCTGCTTATATCATCACGGCAACCATGGCGGCACCGGCTCTTGCGACTTTTGATGTACCGGTACTAGTTGCCCATATGTTTGTGTTCTACTTTGGAATTTTCGCCAACATTACCCCACCTGTCGCTCTTGCCGCATTCGCAGGTGCAGGTATAGCTCAAGGTGACCCGATGAAAACGGGCTGGCAATCGTTACGTTTGGCTCTTGCAGGCTTTATCGTCCCCTTTATGTTTGTATATAACCCAAGTATGTTAATGATAGATGTGACAAATGTGGCTGTTACCGCTAAAACATTCCCGCTACCAAGTGCGTTTGAAATCATTAATGTGATTGTTTCTTCCGTTATCGGCGTACTTGGTTTGTCTGCCGCAGTAGAAGGTTATTTCAAACACAATATGCCGATTTGGCAACGTATTATCTTAGCTGCCGGCTCCTTTATGCTGATTATTCCGGAGCTTATTACAGATATTGTTGGGATTACGATTGTTACATTGATCGTATTTTTAAATATTCGTAAGAACAATGGTCGTATTTAATGCGACAAATTAATATTCTTATATTAATAAAATAAATCTGAAGTTTAGAATGAAAAAATGGCTAATACTTATCACTCTAATATCCGGACTTTCTGCCTCTTCCAGTTCCGACAATAAAGTTGAAATTAAGCAAGAGAAACTATACTCGTTTTTAATCGT